>JAZDMZ010000082.1:0-2218 GCA_043800495.1 Candidatus Aenigmatarchaeota archaeon | reverse complement strand
TTATGTCTTGTACTATAATACAATCAGATGATTTATTTAAAACATGTATTTATATGATTACTGCCCTGTTTCTAAGAAAAGAGAAATAGGGCAGCTGGGTAGATCTATTGACCGAACGAGCCATGAAAGCCGCTTTCCAATGAAGGTGGCTGCTTTTTTCAGCTGCTCTTGTCACATCTTATCCAGCTGCCAATTTTGTGGGGTGTGGTTTTGATGAACACATACAGGGATAAACCTGTTATATGTCCTTTTTGGGGGGTGTGGTTTTGATGGCACACACAGGCGCAAACCTATTGTGTGCTGATTTATTTTAAAATAAAAAGGTGTCCTATCCAATGATCTCGATTCCGAGTTCTGTTGAGACAGGTCTTGACATTTGTGTTTGATACTGTTCTTGCTGAACTGATTTTGATACACTAGCTCCTAATATGTATGGGGATTTTACACCAGTCACAATACTTATGACTTGTATTTTTCCATCCATCTCAGGTACCATTCGTGCTCCCCACATTGTCTGTGCATTTGGGTCCAATTGTGAGCTAACGATTTCTCCTATTTTACTTACTTCTTCAAGGGTTAGATCGTTTCCTCCAATGATCTGTATTAGAGCACCTGTTGCACCTGTGTAGTCAACCTCTAATAGTGGGTGGTTAAGAGCTCTGTATATTGCTTCTTCTGCTCTTTGTCCTGAATCTGATTCACTTGTCCCAACTCCTATTGTAGCTACGCCACCTGATTTCATTATTGCCTTTACATCAGCGTAGTCAAGGTTAACCAGAGATGGTACTGATATTGTCTCTGTAATTCCTTTGATCATCATTGCGATCAAATCATCTGCCATTGCAAAAGCCTGTTTTAGTGGCATGTTTCCTGCTAATTTTAGCAGTTTTTGATTTTCTATTGCAATTACTGTATCACAGTTTTCTCTTAGTTTTTGAAGACCGTCTTCTGCTTTTATTATCCTTGCTCCTTCTAGCTTGAATGGCAAGGTAACTGCTGCTATTGCAATAGCGCCTGCTTCTTTTGCCAACTTTGCAACAATTGGTGCTGAACCTGTTCCTGTTCCGCCTCCTAGTCCGCAAGTAATGAATACAAGATCTGTGTCTTGTAAAATGGTCTTTAGCTCATTTTTTGATTCTAATGCAGCATTTTTTCCTACTTCTGGAAATCCTCCTGCACCAAGACCTTTTGTCAAGGTCTTTCCGATCAAAATCTTTTTCTGCGCTTTTGTTGCAAGTGACAGATGCTTTGCATCTGTATTAATTGCTACTGTTGTAGCTCCACTTACTCCTACTTCTGTCAATCGTGTGATACTATTACATCCAGCACCTCCACAACCGATCACAACAATTCTTGCTTTGTGTGATTCAAAGTTCTGAACATTGTCAAATCCCCCATTACCAAGTTCTATTGTCATACAAACACCTCTTTTATTTTTTAGTTTATACCATATACCAAAGGTATATGGCGTGATATTGATTTTGACATTGTAGTAATGGACAACACTATCAAATTGTATATAATATCATTGTCCTTACTATTTGTGAAAGACATAAATTCTATGTTTTTCACAATATCAAAATCTTTTCACATGCACTGATCTATATAGTGCAAAATATATGTTCACAAAACGAAATGCTTTATATATACGCAAACGTAATGCTATTTAGGATAAGAAATTAGCCCAATTTGAAGTTGCCCAAACTTCAGATAACTAATTCTATTTTTATTTCACTATAATATAAAAGCAATTAATTGCCCAAATTAATTACTTTAATAATGATAACCTATTCTTATCATTCCCATGTTAAAATACTTTTCTATTGTGCAGTATCTATATCCTACTTTTTTTCTCATCTCCTCAATATAATGGATAAATATCATTAGCTGATTGGTAACCGTTCTTTCCTGGTTCATGAATGCCTAAAGAATTGATTATAGTAATGGACAATACTATTTAGAGTATGATATATTGTCCTTACTATACATGATGAAACAGGGTTTCATCTGTAAAGGCAAAGATTTATTTTGCCTTGTATGTACAAGACATAAATATCATAATATTAAGTCTAGAAATTTATGTCTTGTACTATAATACAATCAGATGATTTATTTAAAACATGTATTTATATGATTACTGCCCTGTTTCTAAGAAAAGAGAAATAGGGCAGCTGGGTAGATCTATTGACCGAACGAGCCATGAAAGCCGCTTTCCAAT
>JAZDMZ010000079.1:0-2858 GCA_043800495.1 Candidatus Aenigmatarchaeota archaeon | reverse complement strand
ATATGTGATAGATATAGTGAAGAACCTCTTGCAACAGTTACCTATTATGGTAGTATTCTTATTAGATGTAGTGCTAATGAGTATTGTACTGAAAAAGATCAGGCTGGTTATCCAGTTGGACTTGGTACAATGTTAGGTCCTTTTGTGTTTGCTAAAGAAGCTGAGTTGTTTACAAAAGGTATGGGGTATTGAGAATCTTTATATCTATGAAAAGCAAATTTTTGCTATGAAGGATTCTTTTAGAACAGGAGTAAGTTTTGGAATGACCTCAGGTATTATAACAACTCTTGGATTGATAGTGGGTCTAAATGCAAGCACTCATTCTTTGATGGTTGTCATAGGAGGTATTATTGTTATTGCTGTTGCAGATGCTCTTTCTGATTCAATGGGGATTCATGTATCAGAAGAAGCTGAAAATAAACATACAGTAAGAGAGATATGGGAGGCAATGGGAGCAACGTTTATTATAAAATTTTTGGTTGCAATGTCGTTTATTGTACCAATATTATTCCTAGGTCTAGCAAATGGTGTTATTGTAGATATAATATGGGCACTATCTCTTACAGTGGTATTTAGTGTACATATGGCACGAGAACAAAAACATAGCTGTACTAGGGCTGTTGTTGAGCATCTTGCATTGACAGTGGCTGTTGTAATAATAACATTTCTTATAGGAAACTGGGTTGCTACACTTGGATAGATGTTCTTAATATTTTTCTAGATAGGAATGTTTGACCTAAAAGTTAAACATTTAAACATAGGTTCTAAATTATCTTGAGGATGTTATGTATACAATTGATGAAAGATTTGCGTATGATAATAATACAAGAGTTACAGAAGAAGATAAGAATAAAGCTATACTTAGAGCATATAAGGATGAAGGGGAAGAATTGGATAGAAAGAAAAAACCTATTATAGCTGCAGGTACTATTGTGAGAAAAGCTAAGAAAGAGCCAGATATAAAGAAATATGAGGATGCAGCTGAAGATGCTGGGACATATACATTAGATAGGCATGACGTGGAGTTGTATGAGGAGCAATCGAGTTCTGGTGTGAATAGTTATTTACAGATCTGTTGTGAAAGAGATTGTTTGAAAAATAGTGCAGTGTTTTTTACTGATTATCTTGAAGGATTTTTGGAAAGAGATCTTAGTGAATGGGAGTATTCGGGTGAAGAATTGAATGTGATTAAACAAAGTGATATGCGAGAGAAATATTTTACAGCTATTAGTGGAATCAGAGATCATTTTAAAACAACTTTTTCTAAAGAAAATATATTTGAAAAGGTAATCAGTGCATTAGGACTTACTGAAAAAGGAGAATACCCTGATAGGTTCTATGAACCACTAAAAACCCGTCTTAGATCTGCATGTAATTATGTTATAGATGATGAAAAAAAATTTGATTCTATTGTTCTTATAATATATAGCAAGATAAAAGAAATACCAAACGCAGATCGTGGTTGTTTGGATAAGAATTATAAAGCAGTTTTATTATATTTACAACATGTACTTTATTTGACAAAAGGAATTGATTTTGCATTAGATTATCTTGAAAAAAGTATAAACGTGTTTCCAGTTGGTGTGGAAGAAAGGGATTTTTGGGCAGATAGAATAACATATTTAATTGGTCAGGATAGTATAGTAAAAGAAGAATATCTGAAATTTATGAAAAATTTAGTTGATAATATGTTTCCATGGTATTCTGAAGAAATGTTTTCTAAGGCAGCAAGACGTATCTAATATAATCCAAAAACACCTGTTGCAAAAATGCCTGATTAGAATGAATGGATAGAAATAATAGATTTTTATACCTATAATAATATCTATTTCTATAAAGAGGATTTCAATAAATGCTCTTATATCTTGATTTTGAAAAAAAATCGAGAAAATGAGGTTTTGTGAAGAAAAGCTCCTGTAGTCTAGTCCGGTCAAGGATCTCGGCCTCTCATAACCATTTTGTCCCATCAGGCGTACAAAAACGTTAGCGAAAAGTACGCTAACAGCTTTTGTTAGCAAATACAAAAAATCATAAAAAGAGTTAGAGCACGCCGATGACGTGGGTTCAAATCCCGCCGGGAGCATTAAAGAAGGATTTGAACCTTGGTTCATCTGTGATTGAGCAAAGCTCATCAAGAGTTCGAATAATCAGAAATTATTCGCAACAATCCCGCCGGGAGCATTAAAGAGATTACTCAAGAAAACAAAATTTTCTGAGTTGTCAAAGACCAAAGGTCTTTGCGGTATTCTGCCATGAGTATTTCTATTTCTTCTTTTTATGGCGTTTTTGAAAGTCATAGTGTTTTTTTGACTTCTTACCACTTTTATGAAGAATGTAATAGACTGCAAATATTATTATAATGATGAGTACAAATAGTATTAATGACAGTGGTGGTTCTGGTGTTTTATCAATGGATTCTGGTTCTTCCAGAGGCAATGTTAGCTCTGATTCTATGTCAGATATATTTTCAATGATTTCAATGCATTGATTGTTTACACAGGTATTGATGCAAGTTTTCTCAGTTACCCATTTGTTGTCTATGCATTCTTGTAATTGTTTACCAGAACATTTTTTACCTGAATCACATTCTTTTATCTTTTTCATACCACCTATTATAAAATATGATAGTCCAGGAACATCTGTTTGATATGATATGTGAGTTGAATTTTCTGATAATATTATAGAAGTGTATTTTTTCCAGTTAGATGATTCATATCTTTCAACATATATCTGTTTATTATCTATTTCATTTGAATCAATCCATGATTTTTCTATATCAAATGTTAGGTTAACTGTTTGGAATTTTTCCTGTGCAATTCCATGTGATATTGATAGATATTTGTAAACAAATGTGTTTG
>JAZDMZ010000098.1:0-13681 GCA_043800495.1 Candidatus Aenigmatarchaeota archaeon | reverse complement strand
ACATCACAACCCACTTACGAGCTATTAGTAGAATTGAATAGAAATTGCAAAAAAAACAAAACTTACTCATATGAATTCATATGAACATCGACTTTTTGAGTCAGATAATATCTGTAATCAAGGTCAAAATCCAATATAATTGGCTCATCTGGAATTCCTCTTTGCATGAACAAATCCTTGTTAACAGATATAATACATGAAATTGTTACCTCTCCTTTTGCAACATAATTTGTTTTAAGATATTGTTCACCAACAGCTCTCAAAGTTATACTTCCAGTTGTCTTATAATTATAAAGAATATTTGCATCAACAGATCTGTCTACCTCTAATCCAGGAGGCAGTTCAGGTGTCTTAAATATCCATGAACCTACTCTCACATCACCTGGCTGATTATATTTTGGATTTGGTGGAAATAATTTTGAATATTTTTTAACAAAATCATTTGAATCAGCTATTAGACCACCTGTTGCAGTTCTCCAATTATTCTCAATACCACCTAATGAAATCTGTACATCAGTTGCATCAACAAATCCAACATTTTCAATCTCTGCTGTAAACGCAATAACATCCCCAACATCAGCTGTCATAGGCTCTGCTGAAAAACTAGAAATTCTTAAACCATCATTTTCTAAAATAGTAACAGCCCTTTGACCAATGCATCCACTAACCATTAAAATTCCAACAATCGCAATCAATACAAGTACTGTTCCTGTTTTTTTCATTTTATCACTTATCATGACCAAATACTAAAAGAATTTGGTTATTTGTTTCTTATCTAATTCATAAAGCAAATCAATTATTTACTAATCTTATTTATTAACAACCAAAGGAATGGTTCCTCTGATCTCATACTTATAGTTATATTTAATAATTAACATAAAGCTCCTTAAATAGTTTTTTGCCTGTGCCAAAGTTAGTTTAGAATACACTTCTGCAACATTTAGCTCACATGTTATAGCAGGAAACTCGCCTTTGATAGCAGTAAGTCTTTCCCGAAGTTCAGCATAATTTTTTACTTCTTCAACAGGAAAATCACAATCAAATCTAACATTTTTATCAGCTTCATTCTGCAACATTAATTGAAACATTCCCTCTTCTATATCACTAAGAAAACCAGGACCCAGACTTCTTATCTTTACATACATCAAAACCTTTTCACCACTGCGCATAATAAAAGGAGGCTGTTTACTAAATTCAACTGACACAGCCATGTTTGGATCTGAAAAACCATATGACTGTTGTCCAAATCTCAGTGTTCCTGCTTTTTCCTCTTCAATATACATACCTTCTCCAATCATGTCAAATGACAGTGGAGCAGAAAACTGCTTGTCAAGATTTACCTTGTAATCAATATTTGTTGTCGTTTGTTTTGGGATTTCATCAGGTGCAGTTAATCTACATTCCATACTCTTTATTTCATTTGGCAAAAAATTCTTATACTCTGCTTTGCATTTTTCCCTATCAACATAGGAAAAACTTCCTGTATTAAATATATCAACAGAAGCATCTACAGCAGCTATGTCTACATTTTCCACATCCATGTAAATCACAGCCTGTCCTTTTTCATAGATTGTGGATGGATTTACCGCATATCTTACAGCTATACCACTTCCGAGATTTTGTCCAGTATTCTGACCAATACATCCACTAATAGAAATAATTCCAATCATTAGCACAAATATAGCAGCTATCCCAAGTCTTCTCATAATAGAATCTATGTTTGGTGTAATATATAACTATTGATATAGAGAAATTTGAATAACACTAATATTTGGCTTTTTGTTCAAAGTTATAGTGAAACCAGTAAATAATCAGGATATGATATATTGGTTTCACATATAGCAAACAACAAAATATAATACAGATTGTTTTGTTGTATTACTATAACTATCATTACAACCAAAATCTAAGAAGAAGTGAGTAATTTTCTATATATATTTTTATTTCCTATACCATATGCTTCAATTATTCTCTTTTTTCCTTCATCTGTTTCTGCCAACTTATCAACAAATTGTCTAGCTTTCATAATTTGACTATCTATTAACTCAGTATGTATCTTTTTCCATTTTGTTGGATTATCCCTGACAAAATTAGCCCATCTTTCCACCTGATCAATATGCGATTTATCTCTCATAATACAACACCATATTTATTATGACTAAATTCCAATGGGAATTTAGCTATTCGTATTATAACTATTTACTTTGCAAATAGTTATTTTTATAGTCATTCTTTTTACCCATCCTATACTTTCTTATCATGTCTTTTATTCTATTTATTTCCTGTTCATCCACAAGATTTCTATAAACTATTCTCAAATGCCTTGCATCTTCCAAATCCTTCTCAGAACCTAAATAAAGCTCTTTGAAAGCGATATTTACATTAATATTGGAAAACCATATATCAAGGCCAGTTAGCTCAAGCTTTACCCGTGTTTTTATCTGCGTATCATCTAATAAATCTTTTGAAAACATAAGCTCCATTTCTGGAAGAGGATGATCACCAAAAGTATATCTAATACTTGTTTTTTTACTAAGATATTTTTCAAACATTTCTTCTGGATCATCTGTCTGCATACACACAAACCCTGCTTTAATAAGAGCCCTGTGTAAAGAAATAAATTCTTTCTTATCAAGTCTTTCGATTATGACATCTATATCCTCAGTGCCCCTTGTCCTACCTGATGATATTGCTACAAATCCAGAAACAACAATATACTTACAATGCCTCTCCAGAACATCACAGAATTTCTGGCAAAAGTCATCTAAAATATTCCTATCAGACATATTTCGTTTCATAATAATTATACACACACCAATGAATAAAAAACTAGAAAATTTGACTATCTAACCATAATCGGATTTACAGTAACTTCTGCAACTCCTCTCAATTCATACTCATATTTCACTTTAGCACTTATCAAATATGTCTTATGTGGTGTTCCCTTAGGAAGCTCAGCAACATTATTTATTATAAACTGCATTGGTTCTGACTCTTTTTTGAAAAATTCAATAGGACATTTATTGGTACACACAAAACTATCTGGATATTCTGTATTATCAGCAACACAATCAAATCCAGGAATATATTTTGTTCCTGTCAATGGATCACGAAGTTCAGGAGCTTCTATATCAGTAATTGTTGCTACAGGACTTGTAAAGGCATATACAATCGCCTTTGGAATAAGTATTTTAAGATTATTTGCCTGTATTTTAGAAGATTCCAAAGCCCCTGCTCCTGCATTTCTTAATTTAAATGTAAGATAGGCCTTTGATTTAACAGAATCACTTGTATTACTACCAGATTCTTTTGAAATAATATATGGTGATCCTAGTTCAACATCTATCTTAATAGGTCCGCTTCCTTTTGTATCTATTAAATTAGTACTAAGTGTCTTTCCTTCTTTCTGTCTATTAATTATCTCCTGATAATCAACAATAAGAACCTCAAAATTAGTAGCTCCTTGATAATCATACAATACTTTATAATTCAGTTTTGCCTTTGTTATAACACCTGCTATTGCACTCTCTTTAGGCGCTTTTAAATCAAACAAAATCTGTTTTGTAGAACCTATTTTCATCACACAAGGACCTGGTGTATTTCCAGCTAATCCACACTGACTAGGTCCGCACGTTTCTGTTTTTTTTTGATTTTGCTCATACTCATTACAAAATTTTGTTCCTGTTCTATCCATGAAAAGACTTGCATCAAATATATCAACACCAGTTTCTATACTTTTCACAGGATCATTATCAACATTTGAAATTTCCATAAACATAGACAATGGCATTTCTGGTATTACTTTATTTTCAGGCATTGTCCAGACCTTGCCTATAACCAAAGGATTAACAACACCCATTGAACTTACATCTCTGGATGTTTTTATCACATCCATTCCAAAAAAATCAGCAACCTGTCCAAAAATAGAATCAAAAAACTCTGCTCCTACACAACCTGATATAGAAACCAAACCAATTAAACATACCGCTATAAGCATTGTACTGATTACTTTTTTATGACCATTTTTTGAAAAGAAATGGCTATTTTTATCATGACTCATAGCTGAGCTATTTGTATCATAGGAATCGCGAAGCGATTTACTATTTCTATCATTTCTCGTATGCGAGCTATTTCTAGCTTTATTCTTCTTTGCCATAGTATTAATTTTGTTTCAACACTATAAAAGATTTCATAACCCACAAAACCCTCTATGCAGCAACAAATCAGACAGCAAGTATTTCCTTCATTTTGAAATTTATTTTATGTCTATGCAGCAACAAAATCATATCATGCTGACTGGATTTAGGCACAATAAATACATCTGATCCCAGTCTAATACCGTTTTGTTTTTCAACAACACCCCGCTGATTAAATCCCTTTTCCTTTCTTCCAAACAATGCTCTAGTAAGCAATAAATACAATCGTTTATCTTTTGGCAGTTCTATTATAAAGATAACTTCTTTTTCTAAATCAGTCTGGAATTTACCATTGCCTTTATTTGATTTAATTGAAAAAGTATTCGAAAACAACAGAATTCCCTCTGATTCAATGCTTTTTTTCAACTCCCATTCATCAATAGGTCCTGTTTTAATCGAAATTGGGTATGTAAAATTCAATATTCTCCATTTCTCAAAATCCTTTGATAATCTGAACCGTCTTTCAGCTAATTTTATAACTTTTGCTATTCTATCTTCATCTTCCTTTTTACAGTCAATGAACAAATCAATATCACTCTCCTTATTTAGCTCATTTCTCATAGCAGATCCAAAAACATATACATTTCTTATTTTTTCACCATCCTTTTCAAGCATCAAAAATGATAGGAAATTTGTTGCATATGCAATAGCTTTTCTAACCATTTCATTCATCAACATCACCTATTTTTTCCAGCAATATGCTTTTAAGTTCCATGAAAGAATTGATTACTGTTTCTATCTGTTCTTTTGTTGCCCTTCCATAGACAAGATTTGTCCTGTTTTCTTCTATTTTATATATAAGATTATACACCTTGTCTTTCTCTGCAAAACTAACCATCAGCTTTCTCTCTATCAATGGCTCAATCTTTTGTCCAGGCAATGGTCTCTTAAACCAGTCATGTTTTATTATCTTTCCTATTGGAATTTTTCCTTCTTTATGTAAATAGGTTTCAAGCAATTCTATTGCACAGGCTGAGGTATGCAATCCAATAGTAACAGGTTTATTCTCAATTCCTACAATAATTGCACTTTCAATTTCATCCAGGTGTTCTCTTATTCTTCTTTTATGATCTCGTATTGCTCCCATACTGGAATATTAGTTCCAAAAACTTAAATAGTTTTTGGTTACTTTATTCCAAAGGATTGGAATAAATATTCCAAAGAACAAAAGAAACTGAAAAGAATATTTTTCACAAACCTATACCAAAACCTTTATACCTCTATTATTCCATTTTTATTATATCATATATGAATTCTGAGAGAATTCAGCTATTAGTAAAATAGCTTTTCTAAGAAGAAAAGTTATTTATGAGATGATAAAATGCTAACAGAACTTGTAATAATATTTGGATTTCTAGGAGGACTTTCACGAGGGTTTATGAGCCTGATGTTTACTAAAGAGAAAAAAGTCTATCTTCCAGATGTAATGCCATCCATTGCCATAGATGGAATAATTGGAATGCTTATTGCCCTAATTCTCCATTCATCTGGACTTCTGTTCGAACCACTGTTGTCATACTATCTCATTGTCATGATATTAACAGGCTATGTAGGAGCTGATATCATAAACAGTCTGCACAAAATACTTTTCAGGAAAAGGATTAATTTAACAGATAATAAAAGAAAATAAAATATACTTTGACTGTTTTCTGAAAGAAAACAGCTATTGGTAAATGAAATAGAAATACTGAATCAGTTGGTAAACTCAACTGATTCTCAATAAACACATGGGTTATATTAGATAATTATATTGGAAACAAAATCAAAAAACTAAAAGCTACCCATGATTTTAAATAAAACACATAGTTTACGAAGTGTTTTAGCGTATTCATCAAAAGACACACATGAGCTGATAAAATGATAGAAATAGAAATGATGTTGTTTGGTCTTATAGGAGGAATGATGAGACTATTGATAGGCTATTCAAAAATATATGGAATGATGGGCTACCAAGCTCCATTAAACTATAAACGAGCTCTTTTAACTGTGGTAGTTTCACTGCTAGCAGGAGCAGCAACTCCTATTCTAATAAATTCAGAAAATCTAAGTGTTGCACTAATAGCAGGATTTGCAGGCATAGATCTAATGGAAGCACTTGCAAAAGGTCTAATGAAACTAAGAACAGGCTATGCAACAGGATTTGGAAAAGCAGGCTATTCTGAATTTGGAACTGGAAAATACAAATCAGAACTATCAGATGACTATGATGCTGTGATGAATTATCTAAAAACACATAAATCAATAACAGCTGCTGACTATGCAAAAATAAATAATGTAACCACATCAACAGCCTATAGAAATCTGAAAAATCTAGCAGTCATGAAAATCCTAATCAGGCATAAAAAAGCCGGCAAAATTTATTATGTGTTGAAATAACCCACACCTGGAATAATTAGTAAATCGCTAAAATCTAATGACTGTGTCAAAGACTTCTGCACAACCATCGGTCACAGACCGATGGCATGCTACTGCCGAAGTTTTTGACAACCTGTGCTACCAGTTAAAAACTGGTGGAAACACGATTTGTATAACGCATTCAGAAAAATATTCAAAAGATAGTCCTTTTCCTGATAATATGCTCCTATACTATTTTTTCTGGCTATTTCATATATCTGTTTTTTTGTCAGCATAATTACACCTAATAAAATTAATTCGTACAATCCTCTAGTCAAATTCATAGAGAGCAAAACTCTCTTGAATGTTTTTGAAGACATTTCATTTCTTCAAAACTCTCAAAGAATGAAATTCTTTGAAGATTTCAGGTGAATTGTTGTTCACCATGAAAAGACCAGAGATATTTCTGTAATACCGAATGGTATTATATTACGAATTAATTTCACAATGAATACATGATTGATAAAAATCAACATTGTATAGGTGAAGTTTTACTTCACCATATACCATTTATTTTATTCTGCGACCGATCAGTCAAAGACTGATAGTATTCACATTATTCTTTTCCAGCTAAATAATTGTTCTTTGGAAACATTTAATACAAGCTGCCATTTTTTTTCCAACTCTCCTTTCTTTTCTAGCTGTGGATCTAGCAAAGAAAATCCTTTTCCTAGTTTTTTTTGTAGTGTTTTAAGATGTTCTTTATCAATCCTCAAACTCGCGACTTCTATAAGATACCCAAGTCTTTTTAACAATGATTTATTATTCATCCTTAGTGCATATTCCATAAGTTTTTTGATGTCCAATTCATCCCATGCATTGCACAAACATTTGAATACTTCTTCAATTCCTCCTGAATATCTTGATAATAAAAAACTGTCTATTATGGATTTTTCCTTGTCTGCAATAACAATACTTTCTCGCTTTTCATATCCAAAGAATCTTGACGCTGATAATTTTACAAATATTATCTCTATATTGTTTATACTCATCTTTCTATTCATTCTGGTTGTTACAAGAAAATATGTTCTTGGCAACTGTTCTGTGAATCCATGACGACTCAATGCAGTCCAAAATGAAACATAACTCGGCCAGATTATTTTTGTGACTATTTCTGAAATATCTGGCTTGTCTGGAAAGCACACCACATATTTTCCAGCTCCTATTTTCATAATCAGTCCTTTCTTCTTCATACTGTCTATCAATTGATAAATATTCTTCTTTTTCCAACCAGAAATTCTTGCCGCTGTTTCTATATCAAAAACTATTGTATTTTTCAGTTTTTCCAGAAGAATTCTTTCATTTCTTGAAATAGAACTTTTTTCTTCTTTTTCAATAATTTTCATGAATATATTATAAAAGTTCTATTATTTAAAACTACTAATACCCATTGATTCCGAAACCCGCCTGCCATGAAAATCCTAGTCAGGCATAAAAAAGCCGGCAAGATTTATTATATGTTGAAATAGAATCCATTGTTGTATTTCTATATTTATAACTTTTATGTTCTTGTACTGATTTTTTCATCATAATACTATAGTTTCTATATCTATCTCTAAATACAACCAATATACCACAAAAAGCCGGCAAAATTTATTATGTGTTAAAATAATATTTTACAAAATTTCTAAAGAATTATGCAACATAGACAAAACTTGTATCTATAAGCTCATCAGGAGTTTCAATAAAAGCAATACTATCATCTGATTCAGTTAAAGCTACATCTCTCTTAGTAAGTAGTTGATAATTTGGCCTAACAATTGCAGATATATATCCTGACCAACCTACTCTTCTTAAAAGAGGACCATTTCTTACAATTCCCCACTGATCAAAAACAAATCCATTTTTACCTGCTATTGCAACATGAGTTGAAACAGGGAAATTTTCTATTCTAATTCCATTATTATCATATGTGCAAAGTCTATTACTTACAGATGTTCCTGAAACACACATACTAGTTATTCTTGGATTGGAAGGATTTCTAAAAAATACAAAATCACCAGGCTTTATCATAGATTCAATACAATCAGAATATTTACAAACCAATTGTTTTTTAGCAATCATATTTGCAAGCATATGCCAAGCATCATTATTTATACCAATATCAGCTGGATTTGTAAAAACAGTTCCAACAGCTCTTGTAGCATAAGCAGCACAATAGTTCTCTATACCCCTCAAATTAGCTATATTAGCATAAAGATTACTTACAAGCAATGCAGCAGCATTTTCTTGATCAATACTTGCTGTAGATAAGTCATAAACTGTTCCAGTTTGTGCAACCTGTGTACCAGTTTGTATAGACTGTGCAACAGGTATTATTCCTGATAATCTAGGAAGTTCATATCGTTTATTCTGATCTCCTTCACATGATGCTCTTTTTATTATCATATCTATGTCATTGTTTGGAAACCCACATGGCTCACAACACATCTTACCATAACCATACTCTTTTGCAACATAGCCATGTCCTACTATTTTATCACCAGGAATATTATATTTTGCTTTAAGATATGCTACCAAATCTCTAACAGCAGCAACCTGAACACCAGTATACATATCTGTTTCGCTGTTTCCTTTATTAACAATCTCAATTGATATTGAATTCAAATTCATACCATATGTACATGCAGAAACTCTTGTCTCATCAACTACATTTATAATTGTTCCATCCTTATCAACAATATAATGACAACCAAGTTTTTCCTCATGCCAATATGACAAGAAATTTACCTCACTACCACCTGTATGATGCAATGTAATATATTCATGTTTCAAATCACCTCCTTCATAAAAATCTGATTTCTTATATTGATTATTTGTAAATTGTTCAATTGTTACAATATTAAGAGCACCAGCAACTCCGCCAGTTGCCCCACTTCCAGTAATACCACCTGTCATTGTCTCAGTCTGATCAACAACACCAAAACATTGTTCACATTGCTGATATAACACACTATGTCTTATCAAATCCTCGTGTAAAGGATTTGCAGCAATATCTTTCTTGATAACATCTCCAACACAACTCATTTGTGTTCTGCCAGATAAAAAACCACACTGCACTGATGCAACATTCTTCAAATTTATTAAAACATTTTCTTTTGTTATTCCACTATTAATTGCATTATCTACAAGATTAGTAACTGCAACACCAGCTACAATACCAACAGCAGTACCTGCAACACTACCAACATCATTACCAGTAATTAGATTAGCTGTTGCCATTCCTGTACCAAGTGCGTTTCCTGATAATGTACAATCCCTATTTGATATTGGTGATGTTGCTGTACACTGTGCACCTGTTATTTCTGACATATATCTTGCCATTGCATTTGGCCAGTTTGTATCAGTAGCATAGACAGGACCTGTTGCTGTATTTCCACTCATCTCAGCTAAATTATTTCTCTGTGGCTTCCATACAGGATTTGGTGCAAGCCATTTTGTACAAACCGCTTTTGCAACAGTATTAAAACTTTCTTCAACACTACTAAATTTCACTGCTCCTCTATATGGATCTGAATCTATTGCACCATATCCAAATGTATTTAGTTTATCTCTTGCTATTTGTGATGTTCCCCAACCTCCTTCATGTATTGCCAATGCTAACATAAATGCTGGATTTAGTCCAGCTTTAACAGCACCATCATATATTTCTCCACCCTTTCCTTTGAAAATAGATGTCAATGGTGCACGTGCTTCAACATAATCTATTATAGTTTGTCTTGACACCGCATTTGGATTTAAAAGATCACATGGACCACCTCCAATTGCTAATGATACTCCACTCCCACCACTCTCAACACTTGGATCATAAGTCATCACAACAGGTATTGCTAATCCATAGAAATTAGGATCATCAGTAAAACTATCTTTTGCAACAGCTATCAAATCATTTCTATTTGTTCTATACCAATTAAGCACATTAATATTACCACTGGTTGCCATGCCTGTTATACTAGCTGAATGAAGTGAAGCTATTTGCGAAGAATCAGCTGTTTGTAAATTACCTGAATCGCGAAGCGATGAAGTTATTTGCATATTTTGACTATTCTGCGCAACAGAATAGCTATTAGTATCATAACTTGACGCAGTCAAGCTATTTGCCAAATCATTTGCATCTAATTTATCAGCAACAGCATTTATTGTAAGCCATTTTAAATTACTTGTCTGACCATCAAACCACTGATTACATTGCTGTAATTGTGTGGTTAATGCAGGAATCTGTCCACCAATACTAGGAGCAGGTGTTATAGCAATTCTTTTCTCAGCCATCAATACAAACTTATAACCTTTTTTATCATCACCTTTCTCATCCTTACCACCAATTGTTGCAGTTATCACACCTGTTCTAGAACCAGCCTGTTGCAAAGCAGTATCATTAGCAACAGTAAACCTACAAAGCACTGCAAAATTCCTCTGATAATCTCTGTTATCAATTATAACATCATTCAAACGTCTAGATGGATTTGTTCCAAACAACCATCCTAAGTTAGTTCCCTGAACCTGAATTGGTATCACTCTTAGTAAACAATCAGTACCAGCATTGCATCCAACAGGTGCAATTCTTTGTCCAGAACATTGAATATTTGTACCATTCTGCGCAATATTTGTTGGTATATTCAAAACAACATCAGTTCCTTTTTCAAGAACAACAAATCCATCAGGTCTTTTATTTATCACAGTAAGCACAAGAATAGCCTGTCTTGGAATTTGAACTCCAGTAGACTTTCCTGATGAATCTAATCCAACCGCAGGAGTAGAAACAAGTGGCTGAAATCCAACAGTCATACCAATCATAGCAGGACCTACTTTTGCAGTAGCAATCTCCTGATAATAGAATTGATTACTCTCTTTCTGTCTTCTTGTAACATCATCCTGGGTTGCAACCTCTACTAACAATGAAGATGCTGTCTCATACTCATACTCTATGCTAACATTAATATTATTAAACACAACTCGTTTTGCATTTGTAACAGTTTCTCTCTGGAAAAAAGGCCAGACACCTGTTTGCTGTGTTCCTGTTTCCTGCATTAAACCAACCTTAAAATCAAATTGATAAACATCACCATCAGTTGTTTTTAAAGTTGTCTTTGCATTTGGAAATTGTTTTGCCTGTGGCAATGTAGATGTTTCAAGCCGGCAATCAGTAGTAGTAAGTCCCTGTTCTCTTGAAAGATATCTATCAGCAACACATGTTGCCTTAGCTGTTACTGATCTTGCTTCCTGTTCTCCTTCATTTTTTACAAGAGCATATATTACAAACTCTCCTCCTTCTTCTATTGTATCTGGTACAAGATCAAGTCTCTGGACCTCAATTCCTTTGGGATAGGACATAGCTTTTTCCGGCTTAGCAGCCTTTAACTGCTGTCTTGCAAAATACTCACTTGGATTTGTAACCAATAGCCAGATATCTGTAACCGTATCTTGTAAATAAAATCCTACCTGCTTTACTGGTTGAATAAATTGGTCTCTTATCTCTCTAACATATCCTGAATAAGGACCAAATGAAAACCATGCAAACACCATTATGATAATTACAATTGGTGCAAGAACAGGAAATCCTCCCATTGCATATATCTGGAAAACTCCAATACACCAAACTATAAGAACAATTATCCAATACAACCATCCACCCCACCACATTCCAGCTCCAATTCCATATAATCCAAGTGCTGCAATAAACATCATTGTTGCATATCCTATGATAGCTCCTGAAATTAAATGATCTATCACCTCCATTGGATATTTTACACCATGGGCAAGATTAATCAAAGCTAATAATACAGCAGACAATGCTGCAAATATTGTTACTGAAAATCCAGTTCCTAATCCAAAATCAGGAGGAGCATAAGCTGCCATAAATCCTGCTTGAAAAGTTAATAATATCAATCCCCATATCCAAGGTCCTGTAACAAATGCCCATAAATTAGAAACAATCAAATGCCACAGGTCGCCAATACTTGCTGCTCTCAAAGAAGCTGCACGTGCAGCCAGTGTTAAAAATCCAAAATTTCTTGTCATCCAATTAACAGTATGTTTTGCCCACCACTCAGACAACCATCCTGCTTCTCCTTTCAAAGCACCATCAATAGCATCTCTAAACTCTCCAGATTTTTTTAAATCCATTTCCATATGTTCTACTCCTTTCTCACCCTGTGCTGCAAAATCATAAAGATGAAACCTATCCATCACACGCTGTGTTATTCCTGGAACCAGAGTTAGTAATTGTTCATACATTTCTTTTCTTATTCTTGTTGCAGTATAACCATTTTTCATCAATTCCTCATATTTAGCAGCAGCTTCTTTCATTGCAGTAAATGCATTGTCAGCCTCTGCTTTTAGTCCCTCTCTTGCAAGTTTTCTTCTTTCAATATCTTCCATAGCCTTGTTATAACCAATTCCAATATCAGCCAGTGTATTTTCTAGATTAACTCCTTTTTTACGAAAAGTCTCTCTCACTTTATTAACATCATATCTTGTCAAACTTGCCATTTCTTCTGCATATTTTTCCCATGCCTCTCTTGCTCTATCATATTCTTTTCTTGCATTAGAAACAGATCCTCTTGCTTCTTCCTGTATATTATGTGCAATATTTTTTGCATTTCTTCCTAGCTCAGTTCTGCCTGCATTAATTGCAAACCTTAGTCTAGGTAACATTGTTTTCATTGTTTCCTTTGTCTCTTGTCCAAATGCTCCTCTTTCCAAAGCACCTAAACCAGTTGGTCTTCCCATTCCTGACACAACACCAAGAGAATCCCTTATATCACCCTCTGTAATTCTTCCTTGATTGGTTAATACCTGAACCCTTGCATTGCCACGCATTAATCTTAACAACTGTTCAGGATTTGCTCCTGGATTAATTGCCATAAATCCACTTGATATAGCACGCACTTCTTCAGAAGGTCCTCCAAAAGAAGCTGCCTGTATATCTCCTACAGCTATAGTTCCAGCAGTTATCATATCTTGAATTCTATCATCATTATTTAATTTATTAAGAAGTTGTGGTTGTGTTAATCTTGGAAATTTTTCCTGATATTCTTGCATAATTCTTCTTAATCTAGGATTCATCTGAACCTCAGAAGATGCTGCAGCAG
>JAZDMZ010000076.1:0-12162 GCA_043800495.1 Candidatus Aenigmatarchaeota archaeon | reverse complement strand
CAGATTATCTGAAAACACTTGATGATATCAAAACTATTAAAGAAGAACTAGCTCGTTCAAAAACCCAGCTTATCGAAAAAGAAAAAGAAATATCGAGATTAAAAGAATATTCTAAAGACTGTGATATAACCATTATAAATTTTGATAAAATGATACAGATTCTTCAGCAAGAGCTTCATGGATACAAAGATAGCTATGCAAATGATGTTGGAGAAGAAATAGGCACAAATATAGATGCCATTGCATATTTATCAAAACTTCTTCCAACTGAGTCAACTATGCTGGCTGATTTGTCTAAATTGTTTGATGCACGATATAATGAACAACTATCATCAGCAGTCAAAATCCTTTGTGAAAAATATCATATTGATAAAAGAAGAATAGATGATATAGATGGACTAAGACATTCAGCAGCACGTTCAGCTAATGAAAGACATGGATATGGTGAGTTAAAAAAAGTATATGATGTAGCAATGGATGAAGTATCATGGCTGTCGTCAGCAACCTGCCCAAATGGTATCCCTGAATCAATATTCAATCAAATGATTGCCTCTGCAAAATCTCTAGAAAGTCGTCAAAAAAGAGAGCGTGATATTGATGCATATAAGAAATTTATAGAAAAATGTGATTGCGAAAGAGAATTTGTTCAAGAGCTTGATACAGCTGCATCTGCCTTTATATCAGGAGGAATTGCCTTTGAACACGAACTAAAATTATTTTATATTATTGAATCAGAAAGAGATGGACGATCGTTTGTAACAGCACCGTTGACAGATGAAATCATTGAAACACGCCTTGGTGCATGTCTTTATGATCATATCAAAAGAAACGGAATAGAAGATGAATTATATACAGGTGCATACAAAAAATTCTTAGTTAATCCAGAAGTTCTTTTGAGCTCCCAGACCAATGAACCTTTCAATGCCTCTGGAATAAGAATAGAATTGATTGGAACCATTAGATCAATACCAAAAACAGAAAAAACCATTGCAACAGAATTGTGTGATTTCATGCTTCAAAATAATCTAGATAATAATACAGCAGCAGAGGCTATAGGGATTTCATCTCAATTGGTTCATTTTGTTAAAGGAGGCTATGTACCAAGTATAGATTATCAGGAGCAAATAAGAACTAATATGGAAAAATATAGAAATCAACAGTAGTTTGGAAAGTATTTTTGTATAAGTATGGAAAGAATCACCAAAAACCTCCCGCAAAAAGTTTAAATAGATGTATTTGATATAATGAGTGATACACTGCCTCTTTTGTAATCACATTTGATTGCAAATAAGTTCTTTTTGAGAAGCAAATAGGACTTGGTTTAACAGGCTGATATTGTGCAAATCTTTTTGCAAAAATGGTGGATAAATGAATACAACATTCCCTACTTTTAATTCAAATTCTGATATTGTAAATAATTATCTAAGTTTAGCTTCATATCTAGTTACACAATTTTTTATCTAATCAATAATTTACATGAAAACATTGTATCTGACACGAATCTTATGTAGAGGGAAAATTATGAAAGACGAAATAGATATTTTTCAAAATAAGCTAGTTCCAAAACACGAAATCCTTGGTGAGGATGAAAAACTTATTCTTCTTAAAAAATTAAATGCAACTGAAAAACAGCTGCCAAAAATAAAAATAAATGACCCAACTGTAAAAGCAATTGGTGCAAAAAAAGGAGATGTTATCAGAATAACAAGAGAATCAAGAATAGCAGGAGAATTATTGTATTATAGAATTGTTGTGTAATTATAAATAAAGTGATTAATTAAATTAATTAAAATAAGGTTTTAAAAATGAAGTTCCAAAAAATGTAAAGAACTTCTTTTCAAAACTACCATAGATGAATGTCTATAGGGTGTTTTAAAAATGAAAGAACTGATAGGAAATTATATTAGAGATGTTGGATTAGTGAAGCATCAGATTAATTCTTTTAATGA
Source organism: Candidatus Aenigmatarchaeota archaeon (assembly GCA_043800495.1). Taxonomy (GTDB): domain Archaea; phylum Aenigmatarchaeota; class Aenigmatarchaeia; order GW2011-AR5; family JACRAC01; genus JACRAC01. Next base: position 10,213 of record JAZDMZ010000076.1, on the reverse strand, counting down.
ATTCATAGAATATCGACTACAGAATATCATAAATGAAATAGGTGAGATAGAACTAGAGTCACCTGAAACAGCTGAATTTAGAGTAAAAATGGGTAGGGTTAGAGTACCAGGTCCATGTGTAAAAGAAGCAGATGGTGCAACAAGAGCAATAACTCCAATGGAAGCAAGAATAAGAGATCTTACATACTCATCCCCTGTTTTTGTAGAAATGATACCTATCATAAACGGTGTTGAACAAGAATCACAGGAAGTAGAAATAATGGAATTCCCAATAATGGTTAGATCAAAATTATGTACATTGCATGCAATGACACCAGAACAAATGATTGGAGAATCAGAAGATCCAACTGATCCTGGTGGATATTTTATAGTAAATGGAACTGAGCGAGTAATAGTAATGGTTGAAGAAATCTTTCCAAATCGTCCTATAGTTGAAATTAAACATGGTATACAGACAGCAAGAATAAATTCAGAAGCATCTGGTTTTGTTCAAAAACATCTAGTAGAAAGAAAAGATGGAACAGTTACCATATCACTGGCAAATATTAAAAAGATTCCTATTTTTGTTCTAATAAGAGCACTTGGTTTAGAGACAGATGAAGAAATTGTAAATGCAATTGGTTCTGAAAAAGACATAGCACAGGAAGTATTTTTCAATCTATATGAATATGATTGTAAATCAACTGCAGAAGCAATAGAAACACTTGGAAAAAGAATGAAAATTCCTCAAAAAGAATATAGAGACAAAAGATTGAATGATATACTAGATAAATACCTTCTTCCTCATCTGAGCAGAAAAACTGCTGCAAGAAAAGAAAAAGCATTGTATCTTACAACTGTTGTTAGAAAACTTTTGAAAATATCAATGGAAGAACTTAGTGAAGATGATATAGATCACTATGCATTCAAACGAATAAAATTAGTCGGAGACTTTATGGAAATATTGATAAGATCACTATTACTAGGAAAATATGGATTAGTTGCAAGAATATTATATTCATATCAAAAGCTTGTTAAGAGAGGAAAACTTCCTGCTATGAAATCAATAGTAGAATCTGATTATATGACAAGAAGAATAATTTCTCACATGGCAACAGGACAGTGGATTGGAGGAAGAACAGGGGTTTGTCAGAGATTAGAAAGAACAAATAACATCAGAACACTGGCACATCTTAGAAATATCATTTCTCCATTATCATCCACACAGGAACATTTCAAAGCAAGAGCTCTTCACCCAACATCATGGGGAAGACTATGCTGTGAAGAAACTCCAGAAGGAGTAAACATAGGTCTTAGAAAATATATTGCACTAATGGCAGAAATTTCTGAAACAGCAACTGATAAGGATAGGGAAAGTGTAATGAAGATGATAAAAGAAGAAGGAAGTGTTATTGTGTTTATGGATGGTCGTGTTATCGGACTTGTTGATTCTCCTGATAAATTTGTAGAAAGGGTTAAGGAAAAGAGAAGAGCATGTCAACTAAGTTCATATGTTTCAGTTATCTATGATAAAACTTTTAATATAATACATATTAACACAGATTGTGGCCGTTTGCTAAGACCACTTATAATTATAGAAAATGGTAAACCAAGATTAAAACAAGATCATATCGATAAGATAAAACTAGGAGAACTGTCATGGTATAATTTACTAGAACAGGGTGTAATAGAATACCTTGATGCAGAAGAAGAAAACTATGCTCTTGTCGCTCTGACAGCTGATGATATTAAAGCAGAAACAACTCACATGGAAATAACACCACTTGTTGTCATGGGAATATCTGCAAACCTTGTTCCATTTGCACAACACAATCGAGGGGATCGAGTAAACTTTGGTGCAAAAATGAGTTGTCAGGCACTGGGTATTTATGCTGAGAACTTTTTAAGCAGAACAGATACAAAAGCAGATGTTCTCATATATCCACAAACACCTTTGGTGTCAACAATGGTTGCTGATCAACTGAAACCAATGAATGGTCAAAACATTGTTATAGCACTAATGAGTTTTCATGGATATAACATGGAGGATGCTATTATAATAAACAAATCATCAATAGAAAGAGGATTTGGTCGTTCTGTCTTTATTAGAAGTTATAATGTGGAAGAAAAAAGATATTTTGGTATAGAAAGAGATGAAATAAAAATTCCTGATAAATCAGTTCAGGGATATAAGACAGAAGAAGCCTATTCATCACTAGGTGAAGATGGTATCATAAACAGAGAGGTTTTTGTAAAATCAGGAGATGTGCTTGTTGGAAGAATTTCACCACTAAGATTTTTCGGTCAATCAGAGAGTTTGATGGTTGGTATTGAAAATAGAAGAGAAACCTCAGAAACAGTAAGATATGGAGAAGAAGGTATAGTTGATAATGTTCTTGTCACAGAAACAATTTCAGGAGATAAAATTGTAAAAATAGTTGTACGTTCTGAAAGAAATCCAGAAATAGGTGATAAGTTTGCATCACGACACGGACAAAAGGGAATAGTAGGATTAATAGTACCTGAGAGTGATATGCCATTTACAAAAGATGGTATAATTCCTGATGTTATTGTAAACACACATGCTATACCATCAAGAATGACAATTGGTCAGATGCTTGAGATTATCACAGGAAAACTTGGAGCAATCATTGGATCAAAAATGGATGGTTCTGCATTTGTAACAATGAACACAGAAGAAAAGGTAAGAAAGGTTCTTATTGAACAAGGATATAGAGATGATGGTAAAGAAACATTGTATGACGGAGTTACAGGAAGACTTCTTCCAGGAAGAATATTAATCGGTCCTTGTTATTTTCAAAAACTTCATCACATGGTTGCAAATAAAATGCATTCAAGAGCAAGAGGACCAGTTACACTGTTAACAAAACAACCAACCGCAGGAAGAAGTAAGCAAGGAGGTTTACGTCTAGGAGAGATGGAAAAAGACTGTCTCATAGCCCATGGTGCTGCTTTATTACTAAAAGAACGATTTAGTTCAGATATGGTAAGAATACCTATCTGTGCTGAATGTGGTTTGGTTGCAGTTGAAGATAAGATTAAGAATAAAATATTCTGTCCTCTCTGTAGCAAGAATAAAGTAGATTATGTTGAGATGTCTTATACATTCAAGCTCATGTTAGATGAATTAAAATGCATGGGAATTTTCCCACATGTAAGAGTAAAGGGATAGATTATGAAAATAGGTATGATAGAATTCGGAATATTTTCGCCAAAGCATATTAAAGATATGTCTGCTGTTAAGATAGAACAGCCAGAGCTTTATGATGCAGATGGTTTTCCTATAGAGTCAGGACTATGTGACCCAAGGCTTGGTGTTGTTGATCCAGGACTAAGATGCAGAACCTGCGGAGGAATAATAGGACAGTGTCTAGGTCATTTTGGTCATCTTGAATTAACAAAACCTGTTGTTAATCCTCTATATGGAAAAAAGATTTTTCAAGTTCTTCTTTCAATATGTAGAAAATGTTCACGTCCTCTTGTTAGTGATGAAGAGTTTGCTGAACTGAAAAAACCATTGGCAGAAATATATAAACTGAAGAAAAAATCATGTCCTCATTGTGGAGAAAAACAAAAAGAATTAACATTTTCAAAACCAACTTGTTTTAGAGAAGGAAAGAATGAAATGAATTCAGAAGAAGTTAGACAAAGACTTGAAAGAATAACTGATGAAGATGTTGCTGCACTGAAAATAAAAGGAGGGAGACCAGAGTGGTTAGTATTGACAATAATGCCAATTCCACCAGTTACAGTTCGTCCATCAATTACTCTAGAAACAGGTGAGCGAAGTGAGGATGATCTAACACATAAACTCGTAGACGTTGTTAGAATTAATGAAAGATTGAAGAAAAATTTAGAACTAGGAGCACCTGATTTTATTATAGCAGATATTTGGGAATTATTACAGTATCATATCTCAACATACATGGACAATGAAATATCTACATTGCCTGCAGCAAGACATAGGAGTGGCCGTGCTCTAAGAACACTTATCCAGAGATTAAGTAAAAAAGATGGGCGATTCCGTGGTTATCTTTCTGGTAAAAGAGTTAATTTTTCTGCAAGAACAGTAATTAGTCCTGATCCAAGAATATCAATGTCAGAGGTAGGAGTTCCTATAATAATAGCAAAAGAATTAACACTTCCTATAAAAGTAAATAAGCTAAACATAACTGAATTAAGAAAAATAATTCAAAACGGTCCTGGTACTCATCCAGGTGCAAACTATGTAACAAGACAAGATGGTGTGAAGAAAAAGGTAACCGAGGATAATAAAAAAGATATTGCAAAAGAAATAGATGTTGGTTATATTGTTGAACGACATCTTAAGGATGGTGATATTGTTATATTCAACAGACAGCCTTCTCTTCACAGAATGTCTATGATGTCCCATAAGGTTAGAGTCATGCCTCATACAAGAACATTTACACTAAATCTTAGTGTAACAACACCATATAATGCTGACTTTGATGGAGATGAGATGAATCTACACGTTCCTCAGACAGAAGAAGCTCAGGTTGAAGCAGAGATGCTGATGTCAACGGAGAATAATATAAGATCTCCTAGATATGGTCTTCCTATTATATCATGTAAGCAAGATCATATCACTGGAATGTATCTTCTAACACAGCATTCAACAAAGTTTGATAAAAGAAATGCAGCAGAATTGTTAATGGCAATTGGTCTTGCTGATAAAATTGATGAACTTGGTGATGAGGTCAGTGGAAAGGAAATATTCTCTATGTTGCTTCCAAAAAATCTTAACATTGAATACAAAGCAGCAATATGCACAAGAACAAAGAAAGATGAAGGATATGGTGTAGATGATTATGTTATAATAAAGAATGGTCAGTTAAAACAAGGTGTGATAGATGAAAATAGTATTGGTGAGAAGAAAGGAGCTCTAATAAATATTATAGAACAGATGGATAGAAAGCTTGCAAGAGAATTTATTGACAGAGTATCAAGACTTTCATTAGAAATGGTTACAAGATATGGGTTTAGTATGTCTGTTAGTGATCAGGACATTTCTGATAGATCAAAGAAAAAGGTAAGAGAGATTGTTACTGAAGCAGATGATAGTGCAAAAAAACTTGTAAAAGATTATTATGCTGATAGACTAAAGAAAAAACAAGGAATGAGTACAAGAGATGTTCTTGAAACAGAAGTGCTGAAAATAGTTGGAAACGCATCAAAAGATGCAAATAGAGTAATAAGTACTGATCTCATAAATCCATCAAATTCAATTGTTATCATGGCAAGAACAGGTGCAAGAGGTTCTTATGTTAATTTAACTCAGATGTGTGGTTTTGTTGGACAAGAGTCATTAGAAGGTAAAAGAATATATCGAGGTTATACAACAAGAACAACATCACACTTCCCAGTCAATGATATTGGTCTCAGATCAAGAGGATTTGTAGCAAGAAGTTATAAAGATGGTCTCGATCCAATAGAGTTTTTCTTTGATGCCATAAACTCAAGAGAGAATCTGATGGACAAGTCTCTGCATACAAGACACTCTGGATACATGGAAAGAAGATTGATAAATGCTATGCAAGATTTACACGTTGCCTATGATAAAACAGTGAGAGATAGTCATAATAATATAGTTCAATTTATTGCAGGTGAAGATGGTCTTGATCCTTCAAAAACAGATGAAGGAAAGCCTCTTATGAAATTATTAAACCAGTGTTAATACCTGACAAAGCATTATAAGTATGGTTTGTGGGGTGTTTGCAAAGAAGCGTTGCTTCTTTGAAATCTAAAATAGCGAAGCTATTTTCAGATAAAACACCTTTAATAATTGTTGTAAATTGATACAAAGGTGATTTCATAATATGGAAGTAACAGAAAAAATGATGGAGCTATTTGAAAAATATTGTCAGACCAATGGAATTAGTGGAAAAGAAAGAGATGCAAAATTCCAGAAGTTTTTGGAATTGCTGGAAAAATCTGCCTATGATCCACTTGAAGCAATAGGTATTATAGCAGCACATAGTATATCTGAACCTGCAACACAGATGACAATGCGTACCTATACTCTTGCTACTCAGAAAGATCGTTTAAGTAAGGTTACACAGGGGCTTCCTAGACTGATGGAGATATTTGATGCAAAAAAATCATTGGAAAAACAAATGGTAATCTATCTTACAAAAGAGTATAATACAAAGGACAAGGCAAAAGAATTGGCTGATTTTATAAAATCAAAGAAAGTAAGAGATGTAATAACAACTGATTCCATTGATCTAGTTGATCTAAAGATCGAATTGGATGCAGATGAAAATCAAAAAGAAAACATAATTAATCTTGTTAAAAAAGCAAATATAGAAGTTACCACACGTGGAAAAAAAATAATTATAAAACCTAAGAAAAGTGATGTAAAAACTCTTAGAAAATTAAGAGCAAAGCTTTTAGATGCCCATGTCGATGGTATAAAGAGTATAGAAGAAGTTGTGATTGTCAAAGAAGGAGAAGATTGGGTAATACAAACAGCTGGTGCAAATCTAAAAAAGATTTTAAAATTACCTGGTGTAGATATTGTAAGAACAACCACAAATGATCTGTTCCAAGTTCATGAAGTATTAGGAGTAGAAGCAGCACGAGCAGTTATAGCCAATGAAACTCAAGAAACACTAGAGGAACAAGGTCTTGAGGTTGATCTAAGACACATATCTCTATTAGCTGATATCATGACACTCGATGGTCAGGTAAAGGCGATTGGAAGATATGGTATCTCAGGAGCAAAGGCATCTGTCCTAGCAAGAGTTAACTTTGAAGAAACAAAGAAACATCTGGTTAATGCTAGTTTTGGTGGAGAAAAAGATAGACTAGCTGGTGTTATAGAAAATGTTCTTATTGTACAGGTAATTCCAGTAGGAACAGGAGGAGTTAATCTAAAGGTAGATGTTGAAAAAATGATGAAATCAAACAAATAATAAAAGTTGATATGATATGGTAGAATTTATAATCGGTCCAAGAGAGATAAAAAAAGCAATTAAAGCAGGTACTGTTGTTTCTGTAATGGCAGCAAACAATTGCCCTAAATTTTTGATAAAAAGCATTCAAAAAGAAGGTGCTGATGTCAAAACTTTTGCCGGCGATCAAAAAGAGCTAGGAACACATATAGGAAAACCATTTCCAGTTGCACTGGTTGGACAGACTAAGTAGTCCAAACGAAGCGTGTGAGTTTAAGTAACGAAGTTTCATTAAACGAACTAGCTAAGAGCGGAAGAAGTATAATAGTACAGTAAGGATGATTTTAAAATGAAGGTTCAGTTAAACACAGAAACAATTCGTCAGATTTCTCTATTTCAAGAGTTAACAGGAGCACATGCTATTGATATGATAATAAATGAAGAAATATACTTTGTTGTTGCTGAAAACGAATACGGTCTTGCTATTGGAAAAGACGGTAGAAATATCAGAAAAGCAGAATATGTTTTCAAAAAACCAATAAGAATAATAGAATATTCTCCTGATCTTGAGACATTTATTAAAAACATGATACCACATGTAAAAGAGATAATAAAACAGGAAGGAAAAATAGAAGTTAGAATAGCTCCATCAGACCGTTCAAAGGTTATTGGTAAAGCAGGCTATAGAATAAAAATAATGGAAGAATTTGTAAAACGGTTCTTTGACGCAACATCCTTTAAGGTTAAATAATTTATAATTCTTTTCTATATATTCCAAAAGTTAGTCCATCTTCTATAGTTAGTTCTTCTGATAATTCAAATCCTTGTTTTTTTGCAAGATTATAGTGAAACTGGTAAATAATCCGGATACAACAAAGATTCAAAGAATCTTTGTGTACAGAAAGAACATGGTTCTTTCTTGTATGATACACCGATTTCACATACATGGTTGAACATAGTTCAGCCTGTACAGGTGAACTCTCTGAGTTCACCGTGTATAGCAACCCACAAATTATTATACTGAATGTTTTGTGGGATTGCTATAAACACAAGAATAAGAATTTAATCCAATCCTCTTTTTATTTCCTTTCTTTTTATTTCAGCTGGTTTAAAATATTTTACCAAAAGATTATATGCATGCAAAGTCTTGCTTCTCTCTCCACATCCAAAAACATCTATTGCAGCATAGTTGAATTCAGGCCATGTATGTATAGAAATATGAGATTCTTTTAATAAAATAAAACCAGTTACACCAAAAGGACTAAATTGATGAAAATGAGATCTAATTTTAGTAAGTTTTGATATCTTTACAGTATCTTCAAGAATTTGTTTTACAACATCTGATCTATCTAGCAATTTCTCATTACATCCACGAAATTCTGCAATGATGTGGGTGACATTAATTTTGTTGTCTAAATTATTTTTTCCCATGCTATAATTATATGATATTTTAATATTAAAAGCTTTGCTTTTTTCCCAGAAAATGAATAAAATAATTTTTGTTCTATTTTAGGATTTTTTAGAAAAACACAAAGTTAATGATGGTTTTTAGATGAAAAATGTGAAAAAAAAGGATTTACATTCATTTTAATACTTTTTATCATATTATACTAAAACGAGGTTTACTAAAATGCCAGGAGAATTTGCAGCAAGAAAATTACAGAAAAAGAGAAAACATGCTAAGTGGAAAAAAGCAGCATATAAGTATAGAATGCTTGGTTGGAAAAAGAAAAAAGACCCACTAAAAGGAGCTCCAATGGGAAGAGGAATTGTTCTTGAAAAAAGAGTGGTTGAGCAAAAACAACCTCATTCTGGTCTTATAAAATGCGTGCGTGTTAGACTGTCAAAAACAGGAACAGAGGTTACTGCATTTGTACCAAGAACAGGAGCAATTAATTGCATATCAGAGCACGATCAGGTTATTGTAGAAGGACTTGGTGGTTCACAGGGAGGAGCAGTAGGTTCGATGCACGGTGTAAAATGGCGTGTTTTGAAAGTAAATGATGTTTCTCTAGAAGAGATAAGATCAGGAAGAAAACAGAAACCATTGAAATAGTGTGATATTATGAATTTTAACAAAAGGAATGGTCAGGAACATAGTAGAACTGAAAATCGTAGGTTTGTGGTTTAGTGGTGATGATTTATGAGTTTTGAAAAAAAAGACAAAAGAGTACCAAAAACATATAGAAAGCCAGCAAAGAAAATAGAGAAAAAGGAAAAGAAAAGAGAAAGAACGATGTTTCCATTAAAACTCTTTGGAAAATGGTCTTCTGATGTACCAGTATCTGACATTGGACTAAAGCCATATATTAATCTTGATCCATATCTTGTTCCAAGAAGCACTGGAAAATATAGAAATACTTTTCATAAATCAAAATCTCATATTGTTGAAAGACTTGCACAGCACATGGTTGTAGCAGGTCATCAGGGAAAAAGACATAAGCTAACTTCTGGTGTACTAGGAGGTCATATGTACAATGCAATAAAAAACGTAGAAAAAGCACTTGATCTAATTGAAACCAGAGAAAAGAAAAATCCTATTGAAGTATTTGTAAAGGCAATTGAAATGGCTGCTTTAAGAGAAGAGATTATCTCATTTCAAATGGGTTCTGTTATGGCAAGAGAAGCAGTTGTTACAGCACCTCAGAGAAGAGTTGATAAAGTACTAAGATTTATAGCACAGGGATCATACAGAAAATCCTTTAATAAGAAAACAACGATTGCACAGGCTCTTGCTGATGAAATAAGTGCATCAGCTGCTGGAAAAGAAAGTTTTGCAATTCGTGAAAAAGAAAGAATAGAAAGAGAAGCAGCAGGTTCACGATAATTATAAAGAATAGTGTTTTGTGATATATATGAGTTTTGATTTATTAGGAGATAGTGTTGTAGCAGTAAAAAGAAAAGAAATTGGTACTGATTACAAAAGAATATTAAACGCAGATGAAAGAGAATTATTGAAAAGAATAGATAGCTATGCACAATCATTGCAACCAGAACAGAGAGAAGTATTTAAAAAAATTGTGCGGTCCGCTTACTTATTTGGCATCGACGTTAATGAATATGGATCTGATTTTTATTCTTCATCGAGTTTTCCTAATAAACTCATGAAGTAAAAGAATAAAAACTATTCTGATAATAAAGAGTTTACAAAAGCACTAGAAAAATTATAAATAGCAAGATAATGTAACAGGGATCAACATGACTAATAGACTACATTCTTATGAGGAAATTCCATCATATACAAGAATCTGTGAATATGCAAGACAAGGATTGTGCAACATTGCTGGACAAGATGGTAA
>JAZDMZ010000045.1:0-8353 GCA_043800495.1 Candidatus Aenigmatarchaeota archaeon | reverse complement strand
CTATTAAACATTATCCCATACCTCATCTTCTTTATTATCCCATAATTCTTTCATTTTTTGTTGCTGGATTTTATGCAGAAATTCATCATATTGATTTTTTGTCTTTGTGCTTTTGAATGATTCAACTAAACGCGAAATTAGTTCATTATAAGGCTGTTTAGGATATTCTCTTGATTCTTTAAGTGATTCCAACACAACTTTACTAAGCTGGACCGTAGTCATCTTATTCATTATATATCACCTATAACTAGTTATAGCTAGTTATATATTTAAAGCCATATGTAAACCAAGCACAGCGATATTATCTCAATCAAGTCAGGTAAGTAATTCTAAGAAGACCAACGAAAGAATTGATAGTATACAAATCGTGGTTTCCACCAGTTTTTAACTGGTGGTCCAGGATGTCAAAAACTTCGGCAGTAGTATGCCATCGGTCTATGACCGATGGTTTTGTAGAAGTCTTTGACATCAAAAATAATTCTAGGTAAGATAATGATAAATATTTAAACAATTGACTATATATTTATCATATGATAAATTATTTATCAGGCAGTGAGCGAGAGATATTAGGACTTCTGTGTATTTATCCTAGTACAGAATTTTCATATAGGGAGATAGAAAGAAAGACAGGTGAATCCATAGGAACAGTTTCTAAATATGTAAAGATTGTTGAAAAAAAAGAGCTTGTAAAAGTCAGATCAGCAGCAAGAGCAAAATTTGTGCGAGCTAATACAGAGTCGCAGGATTTTGTCTCATTCAAAAAAATATACAATCTAGAAATCCTGCATATATCAGGATTGATTTATCATTTAAACCAGACATTGCACCCAGATTCTATTATTTTGTTTGGTTCATTCTCGTCTGGCACAGATCATGAAAAAAGCGATATTGATATAGCTGTTATTCATGGCAGAGAGACAGAACTTGATCTGTCTGTATATGAAAAAAAAATGAATAGGAGAATTTCACTAACAAGAATCAAAAATATAAAAAAGAGTTCAAATGAATTCAAAAATACACTTGCCAATGGCATTGTTTTATCTGGTTATATTGAGGTTGTTTGATGCTCAGAACATTTTCATATTATCTGAACACAGAACAGGTTAAAAAAAGATTTTCAGATATATCAGAGGCAAAGGGATTGATGAAAAATGCATTGCAGGATTATGATACTATAAAAAGCAAATTCAAGATAACTGAAGAAACATCATCAATACTCGTGAAAAATGTCTATGATTGTATTCGCTCTGCTCTTCAGTCATTTCTATCTCTAGATGGTTATACTCCTTATTCACATGAAGCAATAATTTCATATTGTTTTGGACATGAGATATTATCCAGAGAAGAAGCTAATAAGTTAGATAAATTCCGAATACTTAGAAATGATATTTCATATCGTGCCACACGGGCAGATGTCAAAGAAGCTGAGGAAATATTTATACTAGCAAAGCATATTTTACCAAGATTAGAAAATATTTTAACCAAGAAACTATAATAAAAGAATGATAATTATGAATCCACTGCAGAAATTCTATGGAGAATGTGAAGAGATTGCTGGCAAGCACGCTAGTCTATTGGAAAAGCCAAAACACTTTGGTGATCTTGCTCTGCCATGTTTTTCCCTGGCTAAAGAATTTAGAAGAAATCCAATAGAAATAGCATCTGAACTAGCATCAGTTTTCAGTGAGAGCACAGGTGGGTTAGTAAAAGAGGTTAGAGCCATAGGACCCTATGTCAATTTTTATATCAATGAGAAGGAGTTTGGAAAACTTGTTTTAAAACAGGTACTGAAGGAAAAGAAAAAATACGGTTCTGCAAAGAATAAAGGAAAAATCATGGTTGAATATGCCCATCCTAACACACATAAGTTATTTCACATAGGACATCTGAGAAACATCATAACAGGAGAGGCATTATCAAGAATTCTTTCCTTTAGTGGTTTCAAAGTAATACGTGCCAATTATCAAGGAGATATTGGAATGCACATTGCAAAATGCATGTGGGGAATAAAAAAGCTTGGTATGAAGAAATTCAAAACAATTGATGATAAAATAAAATTCCTTGGCAAAGCCTATGCAATAGGCAGTGGATCATTTGAGTCTGATGAAAATGCAAAAAAAGAGATAACTGTACTAAATGAGATGATGTATAAGAAAGACAAAAAAATAATGAAACTATGGAAAGAAACACGACAATGGAGCCTTGCCTATTTTGACAAAATATACAAAAGAGTTTATACAAAATTTGATAAACTGTACTTTGAATCACAGGTATTTGATTCAGGTTTAAAAATAGCAAAAATACTTGTGAAAAAAGGCATTCTGGAAAACAGTGAAGGTGCAATCATATTCAATGGAGAAAAATATGGACTTGATAAAAGAGTGTTTGTAAATCAATTAGGATTTCCTACCTATGAAGCAAAAGAACTAGGATTAGCTGAAAAAGAATTCTCAGATAACAAACCTGATAAAGCCATACACCTGACAGGTCCTGAACAAGCAAGTTTTTTCAATGTTACCATAAAAGTAGAAGAGCTTATGAATCCAAAAAAATTCACTGGCAAACAAAAGCATCTCATTTATGGCTGGGTAAAACTAAAGGAAGGAAAAATGTCATCACGCTTAGGAAATGTTGTTGAAGGAGAATGGCTTCTGAATGAACTAAAGAAAAATGTGTTAGAAAAATATGTTAATGAGAAAAAACTTTCACTGAAAAAGAAAGATGAACTTGCAGAATCAATAGCAATATCAGCGGCAAAATATTATTTTCTAAGACATGGTATGCCAATAGAGATAAGCTTTGATATTGATGAAGCAGTTTCCCTAGAAGGCGATACAGGTCCATATCTTCAATATACCTATGCAAGAGCAGGATCTGTACTAAGAAAATCAAAGAAAAAACCAGTCATAGGTGAGCTGGATGACGAAGAAACTGCAATAATAAAGAAAATAGCAGAATTTCCAGATATTATCACAAAGACTGTAAATGAGCTTAAACCAAATCTATTGGCAAACTATCTGTCAGAATTATGTCTATTGTTCAATGAATATTATCAAAACATAAGAATAATAGAATCTGCAAAAGAAGCTGAAAGATTAGCACTTGTGCAGTCTCTGAAACAGGTCATGGAAAACGGACTAGAACTTCTTGGAATAAAGACCATTGAGAAAATGTAGATTATAGTAGAAGACATAACTATCTAGAACATAATTATGTCTTCTGCATATAGTATATGACATTATATTATTCCAATTTATTATGTCACATACTATAGTTATCCTATCATTGAAGATTATAGAGAAAGATGATGATTCTGATATAAAACAATTCCTCTCTGATAGTTCATGTCACTGAATGCCCATCTTTTGCCTTCAAGCAATGTTCTTGGTGATTCATAAACCAATGAATAGGATTTCTTTTCTTCTGGAAAATTGCCTGCTGTTCTGTCTCCTCTTATTTCATCAAAATCATTGTTATTTGGATCAAACCACATAGGTTCAAAACCTTCTAGCTGTTTCATATCACGTATTTTAAATCCTCTTAGTTTTGGCTCATCTCCCTCTTTTATTGATTCGTAAGCTCCATTCACATACCTGTACGCAGGGTTGCTTTTATCACCTGCTGTATATACAAAAAGTTCAATTCTACCATTCTTATCCAGAATATATATCTGTCTGTCAAACTGATTAAAATAAAATCTGTGATGCATTGTTTGTTGATCCGAATTAATACTACCTACGTCATATTCATATACATTACCATCAAGAACAATCCAGCTTCCAAGTGTCATTGGTTCTGGTAAATCACATTCGCATAATGGATTGTCTGGATTGACAGAATTGTTCGGACTTCTAACAAGCATAAACTCTTTTTCTGAATCAAATGTCATTGGTTTAGAAAAGAACACCACCTTACCACTTTCATTTAGACCATAATAAACACTACCATCTTTTTCAAGAAGATTTTCAAAAACACTACCATAATAACAATTTACAACATCTTCTGTTCTTCCAGAAACCCTGTTGCCAAAAATAAATTCTTTGTAATTTCTTTTTTCAATTTTTGGTTCTCCTCTTGACAAATAAGGAGCTAATCCATGAAAAATAGAATGTTCATAAAACAAACCTCCTATATCTATTGCAAAATATTGCAAATCAGAAAAATCTGCTAATTCCTGAATCACATTACCCCTTTGATCATTCATCCTTATCCTTTTGATATACTGCATTCTTAGTGGATGAATAGTACTTGCTACAATCAAATCCAGACCATTGACCAATTCTCTTGATAACATAGAATTATTAAAAAGACAAACTTCTTAAACTAATAGAAAGGATGTAAAAATAAAAAAATAATAGTTATTTCTAACTTTTATTGACTTTGGGCTGAAGCAACTTCTTTTATTTTTGTTGCAACAAAGTCAAGTACCTCATCATTTAGAGGAATTGTCACAGATTTTTTAAATCTCTTCTCTCCATTAAATCCGTAAAATCCTCTGCTGATAGATACAAACTCATTCGTTCTTTCATTGTCTACAGCTCTCTTTTTAGCAACTTCTAAAAAGTTATTGTTGCCAAAAGGTATTTCTTCTGCTTTTATGGTTTCAAAGTTTACCATTGTGCGCACCTCCTTTTTTTTGATTCACTAGATATTTGCATTCTTAGATGCATTACTAGATTGTCATTTATAGTGAAGAAAGGTTTTAAAAGGTAGGATAAGGCAGTATCAGTGCTGAATAAACTATTTATGATTCAGTATAACCACACAAAAGTGATATATTTAAGCTTTTGCACATATCTTTGATAAGATTATTATGAACTATAACCCAACAATGGTTGTCAAATACTGGGGAGTGCGAGGAAGTATACCAGCTCCATTGACAACAGAACAAATACAAACTAAAGAAATAGCGCTGATTCTTAAAATCTATGAAGATGGTGGAATGGAAAATCTTTTTGGAAAAGAACCAAGCCCTAAAAAAATTAAGGAATATCTATCAGAACTACCAATATCACTATCAGGAACCTATGGTGGTGATACCACATCTATAGAAGTTCAGACAAAGGATTCTCCGTTGATAGTATTTGATGCTGGATCAGGTGCAAGAGCTCTTGGTAATGCATTACTTGGAAGAATTTTTTCAGGCAAAGGGTTGAACCCACTATATTCAGATGGCGAACCTAATCGAGAAATTCATTTATTTCTTTCACATTATCATTGGGATCATATACAAGGATTTCCTTTTTTTGCACCAGGTTTTATGGCAAATGGTAATCGTGTAGATATCCACTTCTATGGAAAACGAAATGCAACAACACGTTTATCAAATGTACTTCAATTTCAGCAACAATATCCTCATTTTCCTGTTGAATGGCAAGCAATGCCATGTAAAAAAAGCTATACAGAACTAGGAAGAAAAGAACCTGTTCCTATTTCAATAGGAAAAGCAGTTGTAACATTTGGTGAATTAGATCATCCTGATAGAGTATTTGGATATCGGGTTGAGATAGATGGGAAAGTGTTTGTATGTGGTACAGATACTGAACATAGAGATATTGTAGATCCTACAATAGTTCAATTGGCTAAAAATGCAGATATTCTTTATTATGATGCACAATATCTTCCAGAAGAATATTCTGGTGAAAAAGGAATGTCAAGAGTAAGATGGGGGCATAGTACATATGAATGGGCAGTAGCAACTGCATTAGCTGCGAACACAAAAACAGTTGTTCTTGGACATCATGATCCACCAAGAGATGATTTTGAATTGGAGAACATGTTAAAAAGAGCATTTGAATATAGAGATAAAGAACTTTCATTTCCAAAAAATTCAGGTAAAACACTTAATATTGTGATAGCACGTCAAGGTCTTGAACAAATTTTATAAAAGTATTTCCATCAAAAATCCCCAAGTCTTCTCTGTCTAAAAATCTTGCTTTTTCTCATATAATTTCTGATTGGTATTCTTAATCGTGTGTTAATATCAATCAATGCCTCATCCAGTGTTGCAAATTTTTTAGGTTCTTGTTTCATTGCATTTCTTACATTTTCCCTGACTAACCAAACACCAACCGGAACTGAATAACCATCATAGATCTCTCTAAAACATACCACTCGTGCCTGTTTTCGCATACTATCCAATTCTTCAACAACACCAAGTCTTGATGCATAATATCCTCCTGACTGGCTAAATGCATATTTTTTTCTTCCCATAAATCCCTCTGATTCAGGAATAATAACCGGTTTGTTATTTACTATTGTAGATAAATTATGATCCTGATTTTTATCTACAACCTTAGTGGAATGCGGAGCATTCCACTTTTTGGTCCATGATTCAAAGTTTTCAAATTCCCAGTTTCCAGGCATTAATAATATTTCAAAATGATTGTCAAGATATTCAGATGAATACACATGATATTCGTTTATAGAAGAATATTCCTTTATACTAGAAATAAGATCTTTTGCAATTATATCATCAATCGCAGTAATGCACCATTTACTTGGCACAATTCTTTTTCTTGTACCAAGCACACCAGATGATAAAATAGATGAGAGTTTATAGATACTATTTCCCTGATTATAAATTTCCACAGATGCCTCCTGTGCATTTAGATCATCATTAACAATTTTATCAAGTTTATGAGATATTTTAGGATTTTCAGCTATTCTTAGTTTTTCTATGTCAGCAGTAGGACCCATGGGTGCTGTTATAGAAGAGAATTCAAAATTATAATTTGGTTTTTTCTTGAACATTAGTTCTAGATCAATTGGATCTGACATGCTTATGAGCTGATTATCCTCTATAAACCTTGAATTATTTTTTACATGTGCAGTTTGTCGTGATCTAATCAAAAGAAATCTTGTTTCTATTATCTTTTCATATGGCAGCCCAAACCATTTAGAAGGATCATCCAGTATAATATTTTTTTCAACAGAAGCCATTGGTCCTATACTCACATTTGGATAACCAGCTTTTCCAACAAATATATTATATGATGGTCCAAAAAACTCCTGTCCCAATGTCCTGCCAACCAGCTTTGGCAATAGCTGATAATTGTGTATACACACAGGTCTTTTTCCTCTGCAAAGCGGACATATTATCATAGAGACACCTTTTTAAATCTTATTCATGATTACTATAAAGATGAATATGAAAATACTCATAACAGAACCTGAGTTCTTTTCAGTAGAGAAAAGAAAAGAATTTGAATCATTAGGAGAAGTTATTGCTAGAAAAATGAATAGACAGGAACTGTTGAAAATTATTGTAGATATAGACATTCTAATTATCAGAGTAGATACAAAAGTTGACAAAGAGCTCATTGACTGTGCAAAAAAACTAAAAATAATAGCAACTCCAATAACAGGCACAGACCATATAGATATGGAATATGCTGAAAAAATGGGAATAAAAATAATCAGTGCTCCTGGTATGAATGCAAACACAACAGCAGAACACACATTTGCAATGATACTCGCTCTTGCAAAAAAAATACCATTTGCATTTGAACATGTTAAAAATAACAAATGGAATAGACATGAATATATCAGCAATGAACTCAAAGAAAAAACACTTGGAATAATAGGCCTTGGTAGAATAGGTTCTAGAATAGCTGAATTTGCAGCTGTGTTTGGAATGAATGTTATTGCATATGATAAATATGTCACAGTAGAAGATGGTAAAAAAAGAGGAGCAGAAATAGTGGAATTTGATGAATTGCTTGAGAGATCAGATATAATATCTGTTCATTGTGTTCTAACAGAAGAAACAAAAAATATGTTTTGCTCTGAAGCATTTCTTATGATGAAAGAAAATGCTATGTTAGTAAATGCATCCCGTGGTGAAGTCATAGATGAATCAGCTCTATTAGATGCTTTGAAAAACAAGAAAATATCAGGAGCAGCTCTTGACGTATTAACACAAGAACCTCCTGTAGATAGCAAGCTTGTGGAATATGCAAAACACCATGAAAATCTTATAATCACTCCACACATTGCCGGCCTATCCTATGAATCTATTAACGATGCCCTATCCTATATCATAGGAAAAATCAAGGAATCGATAAAGTAGGTGAATGATTATGAAAATTTTTATTGCAGGAAGTATGACTTTTGCAAAAGAAATGCTTGAGGCTCAGAAATTTCTTAATACTGAACTTTGACACTATTTAAACGGATAGAGTAGTTTTAACATATCATTCACCTTTTCTTTTTTCTCAAGAATCTCATAGACAAGCTTTTCTAATATTTGGAACAAAAGGGATTTTATGCTTTTACCAACTGTTGCACATGATTTTGCAAGGACACCTTCAACAACACCAAGCTTCAGAAGCGTGTGTGATAAAAAGACCAG
>JAZDMZ010000030.1:0-3669 GCA_043800495.1 Candidatus Aenigmatarchaeota archaeon | reverse complement strand
TTTTTATCACAAGAGAATGAAGAATAATGTATTATATCTTTCTCTCAATTAGATAATAGGCAAAGGCCTTTAGTTCTTCTTTTGCTGTTGTATCTTTTAGAAGAGACTGTGCATTATTCCAGGCTGATTCTACTATGTCTTTTGCTCGTTTTTTTGCATAGTCAAATGCCTTGTATTTTTTTAGAATATCAACTGCTTCTTCTATCAATGATAAATCCCAGGTGTGCATGTTTAGAATCTCTAATAATCTTTTTTTATCTGATTCATTTGCTTTTGATAGTGTGTAAACAATCATTAGTGTTCTCTTTCCTTCATGTATATCTTCACCATAGCCTTTTTTCTTTTGAAATTCTTCTCCTGTTAGGCTAAGAATATCATCTTGTATTTGGAATGATACTCCAATGGATTCTGCAAGAATACCTAGTTTTGTTATGGTATTATCATCTGCTCCTGCTAGACAGGCACCTAGTTTTGCACTCATTCTTGCTAGACAGCCTGTTTTGTAGGCACACATCTGAAGATATTCATTTTCAGAAATATTGTCTGCATTTGCAAGACCTCTGTGCCAGGCAATGTCCATTCCTTGGCCAAGTGAAACATTGATCATTTCCTGAACATAGATTTCATAGCATTTTATCAGCTGGTCTTTTGTCAATTTATCTTTGTTAAGCATCAGTACTTTTATTGGAAGAAAATACATTGCATCTCCTGCATTTACTGCAATGTCTTCACCAAATAATTTATGCAGACATGGTCTTCCTCTTCTTGTTTCACTTTGATCTTCTATGTCATCATGGACAAGGGTTGCATTGTGTATAACTTCTGGTATTATTGCAAATTCTTCAAATTTTTTAGAATCTTTTCCAAGAGCATCGATTATCATGAGTAATAGTGCTGGACGCCATCGTTTTCCTCCTCTATCAAGAAGATCCCACATTGGTTTTGCAATGGATTCTGTGGGTGCTGTCAGGCTATATTCATAGACTGGTTTTCCTCCTGTTATCTCCATTGATTTTTTATCATATATTCTAGGAATATATTTTTCTATGATTTTGTCAATATTCTTTGTTCTCTCTGTCAAGACCTCCTTTATATTCATTTTAACACTCCTCCTATGATTTCTTTTTACACGAGCTTTAAAAAGCTTTGTTTCTGAACCGCGGAAAACAAGTTTTCCCCAGTTCTAAGGTATTCCTGACCCTTTCTTTTGTTTTGTTTTATCATATTTCCTTTTTAAAGGTTTGTTTACAAATTCTAGAAAGGTGTTAGTTATTCCAGTACCATATAAACGAGGATATATTCATGGAAGAGGCCGAGGTCAGGAGACAAAGATATCATGTGATTTTTGCGGAAAAACAACTCCTAGATGGAAGACTTTTCCTGTGATGAGAGGATTTAGAATAAATGATCCTATGATAAAAAAAGATCTTGATAGAAGAATGATTTCTTCATTTGAAAGAAAGATGTATGCATGTCCTGCATGTGCAAGACATAGGGGAATAGTAAAGCCAGGCAGAGCTAGAAGAACACGGGTTGTTCAGCAGGAGTATTAGGATTACTTTATTCTATCTATTCAGCTCACTGTCATTAAATAATGGGAACTTGTTTCTTTTCCTAAAGTCAGTATGGCCAATACCTACACATTCACCATCACAATAGAAGAATTCAAGATCTTCTCCGAGCTTTTTGCACATCTCCTGTTGAATTGCATGCTCTTTTCTAAAAAGCTCTGAAGCTATTTTTTCTCGCCTTTTCCAGAAAGGCTTTAGTTTTTTTATCCATTCTTTCTTTTCTTTAGAGTTCATATTATCACCTATATTAATTTCCTTTTCTTCCAAACATCTTATTGTATTTATCATGATCCATCCATTCGAGAATAAGAGCAATAATCTCAACTTCATTTGGTTTTAATGTGTAAAACATTCTCCAATATCCAACAAGATCTATTATCCATAGATTATTTATGTCGTATATGGATACAAGTTCTTTTGGCAGAGGTTTTTGAGCATGATCTCCTGCAACAGGATTCATTTTCAAATATGCTATCTTATTATCTATTGATTTTAACAGCTGTTGATTGAATGATTTTGTTATCTCTTCCTTCAGTTCTCTTTCAACAACTACCTTTAATTCATCATATTGTTTTTGTGCATCCTTTGACAAAAATACTCTTGTATTTTTTCCTCGATATGTCATACCTCTCGCCCCTCTCTGATTGCTTTGTCAAGTTTTTTGCTAGAACTAAATATCCAGACAAATCCTTTATTGGTATTTACTATCATGTTTCGTTCCATTAGATATGCTAAAATTATGTTTAATGTTTGATGCATGATTTTTGACTTTAGTTTTCTTTTTATCTCTGATTTATTTAGTGGCTTATCTGTAGTTTTCAAAACATTCTCAACCTCAAGCACTGTTTTAAGTGTAGGATAGTGTATTGCGTTTTCAAAATATGCTCTTATTGCTGAATCGTCTTTTTCACTTACTGAATATTTTTTTCCTATGCTAAACATTCATAACACCCCCATTGCCATAAGCATATACTATACCATATGCTAATCCATGTAGTTACAATGAAAGACATGGCTATTTGAAATTATTTTATATGTCTTTCATGTATAGTAAGGACAGAATATTATATTCCAAATAGAGCTGTCCATTACTATATATGGACTTATATATTATATATACATATCCCTACTATTGGTAGATTCTTAATTGAAGTTTATTTAACATTTCCAATCCATATAGTTTTGAAGAAGGAGAGTGGGTTGAATGAAAGATAGGGAGGTATTGGATTTTTTGAATAGATTGACATGTGCACCTGGATTTAGAAAACTTTCTAGAATTGTACAGTCAGACATTATTTCCATTAGATCTAGAATAATGTATGAAATGACTGGTAAAAAACCCTGGAAATATGTGTGCATAGCTTGCAAAAAATATAAAAAAGATACTCCAGAATCAAGTCAGTATTGTGATAAGAATATTAAAAGATTGGACAGTTCTTATGACAGGAAAAAGCGAATAGTATATTGTATCTGTGTAAAATGTTTGAAAAAGGGAAAAATACTAGGAGATTTCTTTGATGAGTATAAGTTCAAGGGTATGGAAAGGGGTAGGAAAGACATTGTTAAGTGGATGAATAGTAAAAAGTGATATTATGATTGAAAATAAAGAGAATGAACGTGTTGTTAAAGTAGAGATTGTTAGAAAGCGCAAAAAGAAGTATGATCATAGGTATTTGACAAGGCCTATGCTGTGGGAGATCTAATTGAAAAAATAGTTAGTAAAAGATGATGTTGCTTCTTTTTGTGTGTTCCATGACTAGTGGGGTGCTTAGAACTCAAATATTATTTTTATTCTATTTGGATCAGTTTGAAATGTATCATAGGCTTCTACACAGTCTTTTGGAGAATATCTGTGTGTTATAATATCTGTTGCACTTTCCATCTGTTTGAGATGTTCAACAGCTTTTTCAAAATGAGGTTTTAGTGATGTGTTAATTACTCCTACAACTGCTCTATTTCCAATAACTAACTTTCTCATATAATCATTCACATCAAAATGCATCAATTCTTTTTTATTTGGTATTCCAGATGTCACCAATGTACCATTCACAGCTAATGTGTCATTTAAAATAGGTTCTATTACACATGAACCAGCACA
>JAZDMZ010000009.1:0-5918 GCA_043800495.1 Candidatus Aenigmatarchaeota archaeon | reverse complement strand
CTATGAGTTCACCTGTACAGGCTGAACTATAGCATGTGACATAAATAACCAGACATATTATGATGTCACTGCTATATGCAGAAGACATTATTTTGTCCGAAAATTAATGTCTTCTACTATATGTTCAACCATGTATGTGAAACCGGTGCATCATACAAGAAAGAACTATGTTCTTTCTGTACACAAAGATTCTTTGAATCTTTGTTGTATCCGGATCATTTACCGGTTTCACTATAATTATAAATACTGGGATGATAAAATAATATTTACATTTTTTGGTGATATGATGAATTATACACTTAGAGCTGATATTTTTCCTTCATCTAAGAGAGCACAGCAAATGGCAATGAAAACAGTGAAACAGTTGCCTGGTGTAGAATATACAAGAGGAGAAAGTGGTGCTATATTTCTTTCAATGCATGTGAATGGCGATGGTCGTGAATATGAGGCTATGATAAAGAAGTTGACTGGTGTCCAATCCTATGTTTATTATGAGCCTTGTGTAAATCGATTGTTTTAGATTAGCTATTTTTACCAATAGCTAAATTCCTATATAATTTAGTCATCTTATTTATGTGCAAATACTAGGGATATACTGTTTTTTGATTTTTTTTCTATTTTGCAGAATCCAAGACGTTCAAATTGTATAATAGAGTCGGTTTTTTCCTTTAATACATTCTTTTCTGCAAAGCCCTTTATGATTCCTGATGGAGTTAGTATGGTAGCTTTGATTATTTGTTTTTTATCATCAGGAAGCCAATGTATTTTTTTAAGATGTTTTTGCTTTGCATAGTCAAGATCATTGTTTATTACTGTGGATGATGAGTTTTTTCTGAGAATTAAATTATATAGTCCCATTAGTCTTACTTCTTTACCATCTTCCATATCGTTTTTTGATATTAATAGATTAGTATTTGTTTTCAGTATTCTGTGTTTTTTCTTGTCAGGGTGTAGAGGAAGTTTTGCTATGATTGGTTTGGATTTTATTCTTATTTTTTCTGGTTCTTCGACAAAGAAATATCTGTTTGCAATGGGATCTATTATTTTTTTATTAAATGCAGCAAGATTTTCAAACGCAATAATGGCATCACCAGATTTTACACCAATGCTCATTATAAAATTTCTTATGGCAATTGGTGAAAATCCTCTTCTTTTTAATGCTAGCAATGTTCCAAGTTTTGGATCATCCCATCCACTATAGGTGCCTTCTGCAATACCTTTTCTACTAAGGCTTTTGCTTAGTACAAATTCTCTAAACATAAATCTTCCTAGAATAGATATTTTTTGCATTTTCCATCCAAAATAATCATAGAGATATTGTTGTTTTGTTTTATTGGTTGCATGTTCTTGGGCTCTTAGAATAAAGTTTACACCAGTAAGATGATCATCAACTGCTGATGCAAGATTGTATAATGGCCATAAATGTGCTTTACTAAATGGATGATTTGGTTTGTCTACAATTCGCATAGCTGCCCAGTCTCTGATAGCTGGATTTGGATGATTTAGATCTGTTTTTACTCTTAGTACTGCCTCTCCCTCTTTGTATGCAACGATGGTTTTGCCAATAGCTAATTTGCTTTTATTTTGTTTTTTCTGTAAATTGGTTATTTTATTCGCAGCTAGCATCATCTTCCATCTTTTTAATTGCTCAGGGCTGTCAAGGTCACGACATGGGCAGGCTTGTTTTTCATTTTTAAGTTCTTTCCATTTTACTGGATCACAGGTACATACATAGGCATTGTGGTCTTTTACAAGTTTTTCAGCATATTTATAATATATTTTTAATCTTCTGGATGCAATAACTTTTTTATCCCATTTTATTCCAAGCCATTTTAATGATTCTTCGGCTATTTTATAGAATTTTTTTTCAGGTACTTTTACCTTTGGATCAGTATCATCAAATCTTAGAATAAATTTTCCTTTGTATTGTTTTCTATACTCATCTGAGAGAATAGCTGGTCTTGCATTTCCAATATGTATTGCTCCATCTGGATTTGGTGCTATTCTTACAACAGGTATGAAATTTATCTCAGGGAGTGTTTTTTCCTTTTCTTCCTTTTCTTCTTTTACATAGCCTAGTGTTTCTAGTTCTTTTTTCTGTTCTTCTAGTGGTATGCTATTTATTTCAGAAACAATTCTTTCCACAAGAGGTTTCCATTCTTGTACATTATTTTTCAATTCTGGGTTTTCTGATATTAATTTGCCTATGATAGAGCCTATGGCAGACTGGCCATTATGCTCAACTGCATTTGCGAGGGCAACTTTCCTAATAGCTATCTCGATTTCCATATCCATCATTAATCTTCCTATTGTATGATTAAATATTATACTTTGACAAGATAGTTATCTAATAGGGTATAATTATGCCAGTAAATGTAACTCCAGAATATCTCAAGGCAGAGAATGCATATCAGAAGGCAAAGACAATAGAGGAGAAGATATTCTATTTAGAGGAAATGATAAGACAGTGCCCAAAACATCATGGAAGTGAAACAGCTTTGGCGCAATTAAAATCAAGACTTGCTAAGTTAAGAAAAGAGGCTGTTAGCAGGAAAAAAGTTGGTGGAAGAAAAGGAGTATCAAAAGAAGGAGAAGCCCAGGTTTGTGTTATTGGAAAAACAATGAGTGGAAAATCCACACTATTGATTAGTTTAACAGATGCAAAGCCAGTCATAGCAGATCATCCTTATACTACTACTAAACCTGTTGTTGGTATGATTGATTATAGTGGTGTAAAAGTACAATTAATTGAAATTCCTAGTACATTTGATTCAGAATATATGAGTATTTGTAGAACAGCTGATCTTATTCTAATAACAGTGCGTAATAGTAGGGAAAAAAAGGAGATGTTGGATTTTATTGAAAATAAATATATTAAAACAAAATATGTTGTTGTTGATAGCTCTATGAAAAGAGATGATGTAAAAAAGGCAATATGGAATGCATTGGGGTTTATTTTAGTTTATACTAAGGATAAGGGAAAAGTATCTCCAATGGCTTTGAAAAAAAGAGCAGTATTAAGAGATTTTGCATTCAAGATTCATAAGGATTTTGTAAATCATTTTAGATTTGCACAGCTGTGGCGAAGGGTTGGGGGTAAAACAAGGAAAATTCAGGTAGGTCTTGAATATAAGCTTGAGGATGGAGATATTGTTGAATTGCATATGAGGTAATTATATGAAAAAAGTGGCTTTTATAACTTATAACGAAGAATCAGAAATGGCTAAGCCAGATTTATTATTGGTAGAACCATTAAAAAAACAAGGATATGATGTTGAATTTATTTCTTGGGATGAAAAGGGAGTTTTGTGGACGGAGTTTGATGCTGTTGTCTTACGATCATGTTGGGATTATCATATTCGCTTTAAAGAATTCTCAAAATGGCTGGATCAATTGAAAAAAAACAATGTTTGTGTGTGGAATTCTATTGATGTTGTAAAATGGAATGCAAACAAAAAGTATTTACTTGACCTTCAATCACAAGGAATTTCAATAGTTCCTACTTTAATTGTAAAACAAAAAACAACACCTAGATTGAAGAAAATCATTGAAGATAATAAATGGTCAGAAATAATAATAAAACCAGTAATAGGCGCATCTAGTCATGATATATCCAGAATCAAACTTGAAGAAGTAGATAGCATGAAAAAAGAATTCAGTAGAATGTTGAATAGAACAGATGTTATAATACAGCCTTTCATGAAAGAGGTGTTATTAACAGGAGAATATTCATTCATATTCTTTGATGATGATTATAGTCACGCAGTTCTAAAAACACCAATTTATGGTGATTTTAGGACTCAAAAAAAATATGGTGCTATTGAAATTTCAACACAACCAAATAAAAACATGATAAAACAAGTTAGAAATATAATTAAAACTGCAATGAAATTGCTTAAATCACGATTTCTCTATGCCAGGGTTGACTGTATAAATTGTAATGGTAAGATGTTATTAATGGAGCTTGAGTTGATAGAACCTTATCTATTTTTTGAACATGATAAACAAGCTACAATGCGCTTTGTAGATGCTTTCAAAAAGCTCTTATGATGATAGATATGAAATATTATTTTACTGTTGATAAGAGAGATATTATGCTTGAGGTTCCTGGCTCTGCCTATTATCCAGCAGATGATTCAGAGTTGTTTGCAGATTTTATTGTGAAAAAAAGAGTAAAATTCTTGAGAAAACGTGTATTGGAGATAGGAAGTGGATCTGGTCTGCTTTCTATTCTATGTTCAAGGTTTGGTGCAGATGTGTTGGCTGTTGATATAAATCCAGATGCTGTTCTTGCTACTAGGGAAAATGCTATTATAAATAAGGTAGAATTGGTAACAGCTGAGTCTGATTTGTTTTCAGGTGTAAAGGAAAAATATGATATAATTATTTTTAATGCACCATATTTACCTGATGAGGATGTTCTTACAAAGAAAGCACAGTCAATTAATTATAATAAAGGAGATATTATTAAGAGATTTTTACTAGAATATAGAAAATATCTCAGAAAAAATGGTAAGGTCTATATATTGGTTTCTTCTATCACAGGTGAAAAGATTGGTGGTAAGATAGTATCAAAGAAGAAAATAGATTGGGAAGAGCTTAGGATAATTGAGTTGGTGTAATATTTTGTTTATTTGCTCTGTTCATGTATAAAAGATGCTTTGCTCATTTGCTCTGCTTTTTCTGGTATATCTGCTAGATTATAACATCGTGCTGCATCTCCATACATATGTAGATTATTTTCATATATTTCAGCTGCTTTTCCATATGTCTGCTTTCTTTTTTCGCCAGTAGTTGAATGTGCTAATTCTTCACATAATCTTACTGCAGTAATAGGTCTTCCATTTTTTACTAGTTCATCAACTGCATCAAATACGTTCTTAAAATTATAGATCATTTTATCACAAAATTATTATCATAATCAAGCTTTAAAAATGATAAAACAGGATTTTAAAGCTGTTATTTCTAAATAACATTATGTTAGCAGAATTGCATTGTCATACAAAATATTCAAATGGAAGTAAAATAGAGGTTGAAGGAATCAATAGTTCTGATCAGATGATAAAGGCTGCTGTGCAAAAGGGAATTGATGTAATGGCTATAACAGATCATGATACTATGAAAGGTTATTCTGGTGGTAAAAGGTATGCTAAAAAACATAATATTTTATTAATACCAGGTGTTGAGATATCTAGTGAAAAAGGTCATATTCTTGCACTTGGTATAGAAGACATGATTAAACCAGATCTTTCTGTTGATGAAACTCTTGATCTTATTCATGAACAGGGTGGTATAGGAATAGCATCACATCCTTTTGATGTTAGAAGAGAGGGGGTTGGAAAAGAGTGTGTAAAGTGTGATGTTATAGAGACATTCAATGCACTTAATTTAGAAAGACTTTCAAATTGGAGGGCAAAGAGATTTGCTGAAAATCATAAAATGCCTGCTATGGCTGGAAGTGATGCACATATTACAACAATGATTGGCTGTGGGTTGAATAGAATAAATGGTGAAAAAAATATTGATTCTATTATAAAAGCAATACGAAAAGGCAGAAATACTACAGTTGAATCATATCCGTCTATGTCTACTGTGAGTAAATGGTCAACGCTTCGATTGCAAAACTCCTATGAAAGTACACAAAAATATATTAATAAAAATTATAGTTGGCCAAAAAAACAGATTAGTTTAAATATGTTAAAACTTGTAAAAAGAAGTCCTGGAAAGATAGATTATGCTTTGCAAGGATTGGCATATATTGGAGTTGCTTCTGCATTTTTTTACAGTGTTTTTCAGCAGTTGGTTGATTTCTAGATTACAAATCGTGTTTCCACCAGTTTTCAACTGGTGGCACAGGTTGTCAAAAACTTCGGCAGTAGTATGCAAGGAGAAACCTGTTTCTCCTGCACAACATGAAT
>JAZDMZ010000134.1:0-12156 GCA_043800495.1 Candidatus Aenigmatarchaeota archaeon | reverse complement strand
AAGTTGTAAATTTTCAACTAATGTGGCATATCTAGAATCAGACATAACTGTTACTGCTTTTATTTGTCCAACCATTTTTGGAACATAAAGGTCTTTTTTAACAGTTTCTAATATCATATTCATCCAAATTATTATCGCAGTAACGTATTTATAGTCAACCAAATAAAGAACCGAACATAAATTTGGTTAACTTATAGCAGCCAACTTGTATATTATATCCTGATTATTAAGTTGGCTAACTATAAAGCTATCTTTGGGTATTGACACCTCAATCTAGAAGCCATTTCCACAATGGTATAAACTTTATTCTGCCTTTTATTCCAAACCATTCTAAGTTTTCTTCTGATTCATAATCTTCTGTTATAACAACCATGTTTTTACATCTCAGCTCCTTACCTGCCTTTAACAGGACACGCATCTCTATTTCTTTTGTTTTTATATCACTAATATTATAACAAACCTGTATTAACTGTTTCACATTTGTGCCATTTTTAACAACAAAATCAACCTCTTCGTGCTGAACATTCTTCCAATAAAATATATCAATATCATGATTAGATGACTTCTGTCTCATTAATTCTATTGCAACCAAATTTTCATACACATGACCATGGTCTTCAGAGAATTTATACACAAAACTATTAACAAATCCCGTGTCTATTGCATATATTTTCTTTTCGCTTTTTTCTACTTCTACTGGTTTATATGAAAATCGACTTAAAAGAAATATCAAATAAGCTTCTTCAAGATATGAGATATAATTTTTAACAGTATGTTCACTCCCTAAATTAAACTGTTTTTTCAATTTATTGTAACTTACCATTCGTCCTGGATTATTCAATAGTGTAACAGCTATTTCTCGAAATGTTTTTTTATGTGATATATTATACCTTTCAACAATATCCCTTTCTATAATTTTTCTATACAATTCTCTTGTGTAATTTTTTGGATCCTCTTTTTCAACAACAACCTCAGGAAAACCACCAGATATAGTATATTTTTTCAGAAATCCTTTTAAAAGACTTTGTCCTTTTGTTGTTTGTATATCTTCAGAAAATCCAACAGAATCTAGATACTCTTTGAAACTAAATGGAAATAATTCAATTGCCGTATGTCTTCCTGTTAGGTGGGTTGCCATTTCTTTGCTCAATAATCTTGAATTGCTACCTGTTATAATAACATTGAATCCTGTTCTATGTAATCTATTTACAAAAAGCTCCCAATTTTTCAAATTTTGTATTTCATCTAAGAAAATATACTTAAAATACTTACCATATACTTCATAAAAGGCTGGTAAAATCTGTTCACTGCTTAAACCAATCAACCTATCATCATCAAAATTCATATAAGCAAACTTTTTGTCTTTCATATTCATATAAATAATAACAGACTTGCCAGATCTTCTAACACCAGTAACAACTTTTATCAGTCTTGACCCAAGGAACTTCTCAACCCTCTTACTAACATCTCTACCTATCAATCGTCTGTTTTGAAAACTCTCCATCAGTTCCTGTTTCTGATCCCTTATAGCTTGTGTAATATTCATATGATTATATTGAATCTATAGTATTTAAAGATTGGCATTACACTGCGTATAATTAGCTACTTTTACGCAATGAGATGTTTATAAAATAAACCGAATATGTTATTAAACTATCCTAAAATTCGTTTCTTTATCTTTGATAGTGTTTTAGATCCCATAACAAATTTTGGCATACTTGAATAAAACCCTGATATCATTCTCTTTTTTATCTCTGTTCCAATCGGTCTTCTGCTGTTACAAAGCATGCTTTCTACATAATTTAGAACCATAGCAACACTTGGATTTTGAAATGGTAAAAATGTCATTGGAGATTTCATAAAATTCTCTGTTAAAAATACCTTTTCACCACTTCCAGGACCCCATGATATTGATGGACAACCGCATGCAAGAGCAAAATCAATTGCACCAGACTGACTTCCTATTGCCAATTTTGATTGTGCCAGTGCAGCACACTGTATATCCATTCTATAATCAGACGGCACATTGATCAGATCAATACATCCTTTAGGCACACCATCTGCAAAAAACGCACCTCCAGGTTCTCCTAATATTGCAATTTTATATTCAGGAAAACTCTTTTGCAATTTTTCAATAAACTCAAGATATTTTTCCTTTACCCAATTCTTATCAGGCCTTCTATATTTTCTCATCCTTGGAAAAATTGATATTATTTTAACTGATTCATGCAATGGATCATTTATTGGTATTTTAACATTATCATAGGAAACTTCATCAGAAGGTTTACTATTTTTCAAAATATTTTCAAACATCTCTTGACCCCTTTTACTAGGCTTTAGATATTCAAGATCCTGATTATCGTAGGCAATGTTATACACGATAATCTTATCAGTTTTCCTAGGATTATCAGGAATCTCCATACCCATTTTACCATAATCCTTATCATTTCTAAATTCCCATGGTATAACAAATACAGTATTTTTTGGAAGTTTTTTTCTGAAATCAGATATTATTCTTTCAATTTTTGGTTTAACATCTTCTAGTTCCTTTGTTTCAATATTTGGAGCAGGCCAGTTATTTTGCCAACAGTCTGTAATATATCCTCTTGAAGAAACTGGTTTTTCTAAAAACCCTTTTGGCAATGGCAAAAATTCTGCATCAGGATAAAAAACCTGTCTTCCTGGAAATGAACTTGCAACAATACGCCAGCCCTTGTATCTAGTTCTGCAAACTCGTTTGACCCAGCCCTGCCACCACATCAATTCCCATCCAAACTCTCCTACAAAAGGTCCGAAAAATACCGTTTTATTATGAGAAAAATCACAATATTTAACGCCTTTATTTTTGAGTTGTTGTGATTTTTTACTATTTACAAACTGATCATTTTTAGCCATTTTCTAGATCCCCTGATACCTATCCTTTGTAATATTCCTTGAAATAACACTTGCAGTAAGCTCTCCTCGTTTCAGATCTCCTGATTCTCCTTCTTTAATATTATATTTTTTCCTTGTCTCTGAAATAAGCTCTTTCATAAACTCCAACCGTTTCAATGCCTGATTAACAGATGTTACATGACCAACTCCCTTTTCCTTAACAAAACTCTCTATCACACCACTAATCTCATTGAAAAATCTAACCTGAACCTCTCTAACATATGGATTATTTGCAAGAATAGCATAGTGTCTTTTTATCCTATGAGGAGTTCCTGGTATGTTTACAATATCTGTCATATAATCAAATGTAATTTCATAAAACTCAGAACCTTTGAAAGGTATACATGACATTGCAATTGATGAAACCACAACCTCATCCTTTATCAATGGCATTATATTATCAATTGTTTTTTCAATATCATCCAAACCCGTATCAGGTGTTATCAAAATTATACTTATGAATGGCAATATTCCTTTTTGCTTTATAAGTTTCAATGTATCATGTGCTATGGATGTATTATAATTTTTTCCCATTTCATCCAATACTTTTTGTGAAAATGATTCAACTCCAATATTCAATACCTTGAAACCTGCCCTAGCCATCCATCCAAGAACCTCTTCGTCCAATTCATTAACTCTTGAAAATGCAATAAATCTTAAATCTAATTCTTTAGCAACAATATTTTTACAAAACTCTATTACCTTTTCCTTACTTATGCAAAAATCATCATCTGTAAAATAGATAGTCCTTAGTCTAGGATGTGCTTTTTTTATTCTTTCTATCAAACCAACCAAATCCTGATCAGCCATTATATCTATGATAGGAACTCCTAATTTACCAGAAGACCATGTCAACTGATTAGTAGATGAACAGAATTTACAATTTCTAGGACATCTATTTCTTGTAAAAATTCTTATTGTATGTATCTGGTCTAATCTATCTTCAGTTAAATCTTGCTTATACCTATCAACATAAAAATCCCAATAATCCTCATATCTAATTTTCTCCCATTCTATATTTTTAGTAGCCTGCCAAAATTGTTCATTATTAAAAGGCTCTGAGTTTTTCCTAAACACAATACCAGGTATTTTTTCCAATGAAACACCATCTGCTATCATTGTCAATGCTATCTCTCCTTCACCAAGAACCACAGTCTTGCAAGGACTTTTATCCAAAAGAGTCTGATAATTAAACTGTGCCTCAATTCCACCTGCAATCAACAATGCATCTGGACATAATTCTTGAGCAAGCATCATATTTTCAATATCATTTATCAAACTATCCTCAAGAACAGAAAATCCAATAATATCCCATTTTTTCTCTTTTAGCTTCTGCTCCAACCCAACACCACGACCAGACACATTGTATAGATTCAAATCAATATACTCTGCCTCATGACCATATTTATTCAGCCAACCAACAAGCCGCAACACACCAATAGGCGGAGCCAACCATTTTACCTCTGCCATCTCCTTTTCACTAGTAGGAGTTATTATCAATATCTTTTTTCCCATAGCATGACCATATTAAAATAACTATTAAACATCACTTTTATAAACTATAGAAAACTCTCAAAAAACCTTATCCAGATCTTTCCTGGATTTTATACCATGTATTTTTGTCCTGCCATGCCTATCCACAACATGTCTACTGCCTATTGGTAAATCTGATATCAACTGATCAAACATAATTCCATTTTCCTTTAACTTATGATAAATATCATGAGCCTGATTATATGGCAAAGATGTTGTAAGTATCATATGATTACCAGCTTTTCTTAATTCCACAAGTCTATCAGCACCATGTATTACAAATTCACTAAATTTGTTACTATTTTCTGAAATACTATCTAAATCAATAAACATCACATTTTTCTGATTTAAAACATCCTTAACCTGTCTCATTGGAATAGGCAGATGCTTAACATCTTCTATAATTGGAAATCCTCCAACCATACCACTAGAATCACTTACCAAAAGTTTGTCTGCAAATTTCTCCAAAAGAACTTTAAAAAAGAAATTCTCACTATACATGGTCATCAATGTTCTTGCAAGTATATCAGGAAAAGTTCGTCTACTCTTGTCTTTTTGAGCAAGTCTGTTAAAACATAAAATATCATCCTCATTTACCCATATGATAATATCTAATTTATTCAATATCTCAACTCCACCAAGAACACAGTTTTCATAGAATATAATTCCATCTCTAATACCACTGATATTTACTATCTGATTTTTCAATCCAGTTACTCTATCATAAGCATTTTCTATGACAACATCTTCACCCTTTGTCAAACTCTCAAGATCATTATATATTTTTTCAAAATCCCACCAACTATACTGATTTATTGCTCTGATATATTCATCCATTCCAGATTGCCATTTTTCCTCTATCCATTTTTTTCTTGACTTTGAATCCAATCTAAATCTCCAGTCACCATAATAAAAATTCGCTGATATAGATATTGGTGCCAATTCTTCAACAATTCTTTTGACCAATGTAGACTTACCAGAACCAGCTCTTCCACAAACACCTACAAATATTGGCCGTTTAGGAATCTGATTTATTCTATTTACAATACTCTCAGTTATTGGCATTCGCATAATCTCGCACCTTTTTCAACATTTCAGGAACACCAAACTCAAACATCTTATTAACAGGATGTGCAACAGTTTTTACCTGCTTAACATAATCCTTAACAACATCAAAATCCAATGCAATCTTCATATCCTTATCAATAGCATGTTTATAGAAAAGTGCCTTTAGTAACAAAGTATTATGAAATACACCAATTCCAAGCCATCCACCATATATTGGAGTTGACAAATCCTTACTAGGATTAATATCAGTAACAATACCATGATCTATATCAGGAATTCCCTTTGGAAACTGATCAACAATATAATGATCATCAGAAGGAGCCTGTGTTACACACAATGCATCATTGTCAACATTGATATAATCCTCAATAACATAATCAGAAAACATTATGATAGTAGGATATTCTATCAGCACATGATCAAGTGCAAATAATACAGATCTTCCAGGACTGTGTAAATCCTCTACTCTTTCACGACTAAACTGAACATCTAATGCATTCCCATACTTTCCTTTTACATAATTCTCCAAAAGATCAGCACAATAGGCAGTTGTTATTACAAAACGTTTAGCAACATATTGGAATTTTTGTATCAAATGATCCAAAGATGTTGTGCCATATTTATCCAAAGGCAGCAATGGCTTTGGAATAAACTCGGTCTCTGGTCTAAGCCTCATACCAAGCCCAGATGCAAGTATAATTACATTGAACTTTTTTCCTGTTACACTAAACGATGGTGTATGTCTGAACATATTTATCACATTATTTTAACTGAATTCGATAAGAATTCAGCTATTGATATGATGACTATTCCTTGAAAAGGGATATAGCTATTTTAACCAATTCCTGTAGCACAAGATTTAGCTATTTGTCTAATCTAAAGACCCAGCAATCTTTTAAAGCGTTATATATATAACCAAATCTACTAAAAATTTGGCAATTTTCCTTCACAGAAACAATCTTGAAACTCTGGCACATCCTATTCAAAGGCGTTTTCATTAGAAAGCTATCAAAACTAAAAAATGCTTTATAATGGTTATTAAAAAAATCACCAAATCTTTTATTAATCTTATACAACTGTAATGGTAAAAAATACTCTCGTTCTATTTTCACTATTCTAAATCCATTCTTTTCGAGAATTTTCTTAGTATCACTCATACTATATCTTACAGCATGGACATTTTTTCCAAGTATCCTTGCCAATAACTCATTAAAAGAATATCTATTAGGAAGATGATATATGATATTCTGCCCTCCTTTCCTGAGCACCCTGTTTAGCTCCCTAAGAAATCCATTGTCATCAGATATATGCTCCATTACACCAAAAGAAATAACAGCATCAAACTCTTCTGACCTAAATGATAGCTTCTGACCATCTGCTTTTAAAAAATTGCATCTCTTTGAACCAACTAATTTGGATAATTTATTCCATGCCTTTGGATGAGACCAGGGATCTGCTCCTGTTATTGATATGTCTTTTCTAAGATAGCAGAGATATGCAGTTGAATAACCGCATCCACAACCAATATCCAATACATTTGCATTTCTAGGCAACAATTTAGCACAATCCTCCAATATTTTGATATATTCATACCTGGCTATTTTACCACTCAAAAAAACTGTTGGTGTCATTGTTATTATAATTTCTCTTATTTTTTCTTCCATATTAATCACAAATCTCTGCAACCAACCACCTTAAAACTAATGGAATTCTCAGATATAAAATCAATTGTGTCCTGTTCAAATATGCTTAATTTTGACACCAATGATATTTACAAACCCCTGAAGCATTCTTCTTGATAATGGCTTTGAATACAACCACTTAATCATCTTGTTAAATGGTCCAAAATAAAAAATAGTTGCTATTACTCTACCTGTCTTTCGTATCATGTTTTTTTTCAATATCTCATTTCTTACATCTCTTGCCCTTTTAAGCAATCGTTTTCTATCATCAAAACTTAGTTCTCTAGTTTCAAAAAATGGTTCACCTGCATAGGCTTCCTGATGAATAAGAGCCTCTCTAAAACCTTCTCTAAATTTTCCATTCTCCTGAATCCATCTATTGAGTTCTGTGTTTGGAAATGGCACAACATTATAGAATTTTACATCTGACACTGGATATTTCATAGCCAGCTTGATGCTCTGTTCAACAGTTTCCTTTGTTTCTCCCTGATTTCCAATTGTAAAAAACAACTCAACATCAAATCCAGTTTTAACAGATTTGTATATTGCTTTTTCAATATCCTCTATTGATTCACTTTTCCTTATATTAGTCAATATATGCTCATTGGCTGATTCAACACCTATGGCCAAAAGTGTTACCCCTGCTTTTCTCATTTTATACAACAGTTGCATGTCCTGTATCTTATCAGCTCTTACTCCATTAGGTAATCCAATATCAAGACCAATATAATTTCTTGCTATGAGTAAATCACATAATTCCATAACTCTATCTGGTAGTAATGTAAAATTATCATCCAGGATATGAAACTTTTTATAACCTTTTTTATACCAATAATCAATTTCATTTAATATATTTTCCGGACTCCTTGATCTAAATACCTTGCCCATTGTTAGCTTAACAGTACAAAATGTGCAGTCATATGGACACCCTCTTGATGTAACTATAGGTATAAGCTTGTCATATTTATCCAATTGAAATTTAGAATATTTTGGAAATGGGATTTCATCTAATTTCATATATGGTTTTCTATCTGGATTTTCTTTACTGATCATCAATCCATCTATTTCATTCAATGATTTTCCACGCATAAGATCAAATAATGTAATCTCTCCCTCTCCCTTTACACCAAAATCTGCACCAGATTCCCGCATCGCATCCAATCTTTCAGATGACATATGTGGTCCGCCTAAAACTGTTTTTATTCCTGTTCTTTCCATAACTTTTTTAACTATATTGAATGCAACATCATATCTATAAGTTAGTATCTGAAATCCAATTAGATCTGGTTTGAATTCCTCTATCTTTTTAAACAGTCTAGCTTCATTCTGGTCTAATCTCATATCAATTACATCATTCTCAATACCCTGTTTATCAAGATATTCAAGAATATACCCAGCTCCTGCTGGAAATACTGTCCAATAAGCAACATTCTGGCTATAGAATGGTGGAATTACCAATAGAAATTTTTTAAATCTCATTCTCTACCACAACACCTTTAACACTATTGTCTTAAACATATCATTAAAAACCATAACACCCATTGCAACAATTTTATAAATCATAGAATCACTCATATAATTTAAACAACGTACATTTTAAACAAATTGTTTTCTGGTTATCTCTAAATATTTTGAAACTGTTGTTATTCCACACATTCTTTAGATCATCAACATTTCCATAATATGTTGTTGGAAATCCACATATACATGGCGTAACCTTTCCATCCACACCAATACAAACATTCTCATAGGCCATTGGACATTTTGTCATATTTTTGAATGCAATCTTTCTGATTCCTCTATATCTATCATACAATGTACATACCCTAATTGGATAGTTTGCTTTTTCTATTTTACTATACAATGCAAGCTCTTTGCTAATTTGCATATTTGGATTGATTTTAGTACCCAGTCTATTGTAGTGTGCTATATCAACCATATCTAATTTACAAAGAGCAGCCCATCCAATTATTCTTTCAATCTGGTCATAGGTTTTGTCATATATAACTGTGTTAATAATAACCTTATTTTGTTTACCCTGTTTAACCCATTCTTCTTTTAACTTGGCTATTCTTTTTAGAACTTCCTGATCTCCCTGATGACCCCCAACATCTTTATCTTCTACTGTTTCTATTGAGAATCTTATGGCATCAATATCACAATTTACCAACTTGTTAAATATTGTATCTGATTTTAGAAGATGACCATTTGAAACAGTTGTTACATGGAATCCTTTTCCTTTTGCTAATCTAACTGCTTCAAAAAATGATGGATTTAATAATGGTTCACCATAACCTATTAGTGATATTCTTTTGACACCATGTAAATTATCAAGTATTTTTTTGAAAGTCTTGAAATTCATGTGCTTTGAAGGCAGATCAAAATTATATTTTGGGCACATTTTGCAATCAAGATTGCATAAATTTGTGAACATAATATCTGCCTGAGTTGGCATTTTTGGTACCCTGTATAGTATTTTATTCATCAATTCCACTGGATTCATTCAAATCATCTCACACTCTAATATTATATAATAAATTATGTAAAACAAACGTTTACCCCATCAGTCAGAGATTGATGGCATAAGCATGAACTCTATTCATGCTGTGCAAGAGAAACTTTGTTTCTCTTTGCATATCAATAAAATTTGTTTACACACTACAACCAACCAATCTATAGACTGGTGGTATGCACCGTATCAATTTCATCGCTATTTATTCATATTATTCTCAAACTTAATAATCAATAATAAAACATAAATATCCAAATCCTTTTATAGTGAATCATTTCTTCAATCGTCTATGTACTCTTACCCCCTTTACAATAATCTTTCTTAGAACAGAGTTTTTCATAAGAAATGCCAAAAACTTCTGAAATCTTGTTGTACTAAACTTCTTGCCTATTTTTTCAATTATCATCTTGAATTCATCAAATGGAATATTTTTTTCATTCATATATATAGCATTCTCTTTACTAACTCCCATGCTACACAACGTTGGATTCAACTTGGTAAAATCTGTATTTTTGTCAATATATCCTTCTTTTTTAGCAAACTCCCATATCTGTGTACCTGGAAATGGAACAAAATAAAAAAATCCATCTATTTTGAATTTTTTGTCTCTGTTTTTTTCAAGAAAATCATATGTAGCCTGAAGATCATCCAGTGTCTCTCCAGGAATACCAAACATAAATGACGCAGAAACAGGAATATCGTATTTATGACAAAGATCAATTGTTCTCTGACCATCTTCTATAGAAACCGTTCCTCCTTTCAATATCTTCAACAACCTCTCAGAACCTGTTTCTGCACCAAACCTAACTAAAACAAACCCCATCTCTTTCATTTTTCGTATAACATCTTCATCCACAAGATTAGCTCTAACAAAAGCTCTAAAAGATATTTTCTTATTAATACCATTAGCTATTATCTTTTGATGTAATTCATCAAA
Organism: Candidatus Aenigmatarchaeota archaeon; assembly: GCA_043800495.1. GTDB lineage: Archaea > Aenigmatarchaeota > Aenigmatarchaeia > GW2011-AR5 > JACRAC01 > JACRAC01. Next base: position 1,490 of record JAZDMZ010000134.1, on the reverse strand, counting down.
TCGTTTCTTATCAGCCAAAAACAAATCGTCCAAAATATGAATTGTGTGTGGTTTAAACCGCTCAATTAACAAATTAATCTCGTCAATAACATAATCAGCAGAATGTACTCTGAATTTTCTTTTCCAGAATTTTGATGATGAACAATATATGCAATTATAAGGACATCCCCTTGATGTAAATACTCCAATAATTCCTGTATAATCACACATCTGTCTTTTTGGATGAGGCAGATCATCAAGATTTTCAAAAAATCCCCTTGGCTCTGTGCACACTATTTTCTCACCATCATTATAACACACCCCCCTAATATGAGAAAACCATTTTTTACCAAATTTACCAACAATAGCCAATTGCACCAATTCATAAAAAGTAGCCTCTCCTTCTCCTAGAACACCAACATCAACAATTTTTGGCAACAATTCAGGCAATAGTGTTATATGATATCCTCCCATAACTATCTTAATATCTGGATTTTGTTTTCTTGCCTCTTCCATCACATGAATTGCATCATCTATTGACTGACTTAATACACAAACTCCTAGCATATCAGGCTTTTCTGCTAAAACCTCATCAAGTGTTGGTGCAAATTTCATCTCAATATCTAACCCACGTTCCTTTGCCTTTTTCTCAAGAAACGACCAGATATAACCGATGCCCAAAGGCATTTCCTGCAATATCTCTCCCTTTATTCTAGATAAATAAAACACGATTTTCATTATATACACCTAAAATAACTGATTTGTTTACAAATCAGTTATTTACTTCATAGACTGAATTACAGAACAATCTATAAAAAAGCTAAAATAACTAAACAAAACGAAATTATTTATGAAATAATTATATCAGTAGAACCTTTAAATATCCGATTAATCATATTAATATGATTAATATGAAAAATAAAAGAATAAGAACTGTGATTGTAAACGACAGAGGACAAATTGTCATACCTGAAGACATTAGAAAAGATCTTGGAATAGGCAATGCCTCAACTCTTGTTATGATAGAACACAAAAATGAAATAATCCTTAGGCGTGAACAAGATATTTTATCAGCAATAGATAATGAAGAGACTTTTTGGAAAAGTCATATCATTTCTTCTATGAAAAAAGCATGGTATAAAGAAGATGAAATATGGGATAAACTAGCAAGGGATCAAAAATGAAACAACAGGATTTAGTATGGGTAAGATTTCCTTTCTCTAGTTTTGATGATAGCAAAATCAGACCAGCTCTAATAATATCAAACAATGAATATAATAAAAAATTTGATGATATATTGATTTGTGCAATAACATCAAAGCTTGATGAGAAAAAATATACTATACAAATAGATCAAAATAATTTATGTTCAGGAAATCTTCCAATAAAAAGCAGGATTAGAGCAGATAAAATATTGCAGATAGATAAAAAACTTATAGTAAAATCGTTTGCAACAATTGATAATAAAACATTTGACACACTAATCAATGAAATAACATCATTAATAAAAA
>JAZDMZ010000132.1:0-12251 GCA_043800495.1 Candidatus Aenigmatarchaeota archaeon | reverse complement strand
GTTTCCGCGGTTCGGAAAGCAGTTATTCCAGCAGCTGGATCAGGTACACGATTCTTGCCATGGACAGGAATAAATGCCAAAGAATTGATTCCAGTAATAGATCCTAGGACAGGAAAAATAAGAGCAGTTATTGAACTAGTTGTGGAAGAAGCCTATGAAGCAGGCCTGAAAAGTATACTTCTGATAACAGCCCAGGGAAAATCAAGTATTCAAGAACATCTAACAAAACAGCAGATTGAAAAAAACATGCCAGAAGATTCCAAGTTGCTGTATACAGATCAGCAAAAACCAGCAGGTCTTGCAGATGCCATATTCTATGCAAAGGATTTTATAGCAAACGAAGATTTCGCAGTTCTTCTAGGAGATGATTTTCATAGCCAAAATCCTGTAAAACAGCTAATATCTGCCTATGATAAAATAAAAGATGAAAAATTCGGTGCAATTGTCACAGTAATGAAAGTTGATAATAAAACAGCAAAACGATATGGAATTATGATAAATCCAAAACAAATAAAAGACAGTATAATGATATCAGAAGGATTGGTTGAAAAACCACAATCACCACCATCTAATCTAGCAATAACAGGACGATATATTCTATCATCAAAAGTCTTTGATTATATTAAAAAAATAACACCAAGTCCAAGAGGAGAGCTTGAGATAACAGATGCACTAAATCTAATGGCAAAAGATGGTCTAAAAATATATTGTATAGAACTAGAGGGCATACGCTATGATGCAGGTAGTCCAAAAGGCTGGTTCCAGACAATCCAGGACATAGGAAAGACTGTTTTTTCTGAATGATTCTAAATCTATTTATTGAACATTAACCTAGTTATAATCATGTCATACAAATTTCTTGCAACAGCTATGTTAATTGTGTTGATGTTATCAGTTGTTTCAATGTCTGCATATGCAGAGGTAAATGTGCCTTCATTAAATGTGAAAAAAGCAGAAGCCTTTCTTAAAAAAGCAATAGCTAAATGCGATCCTGTTATAAATTTACCATGCCGATCATATCAAAAATATAATTATTTTAATGCAATAAAAGAACTTTATAGAGCATATAGAGGATGTTTGAAAGAAATTGATACCAGCAATAAAAAACAGGCGTTTAATGGAGCAGTTAATGGCGATTGTGTGAGTTCACTGGGTCTAGATCATTATGCAGGTGTAAATAGCGTTGATGATGTAATCAATAAAAATAAACAAAAGATAATGAGTTTTTTTGGGAAAACTGTTTTCAGCCATTGATAATGTGAATAGATATGATGGGAATCTGAATCATCTCTGCACATTTATAACAGCACAATCCAGTCTTTATTCCTAAATCCTAAATCATGTTTTTCTAAGTAATTCTATGAAACACATCTAAGCACAGTCATATAATAGTATGATTAAATCCTACTAAAATATGTAAAAATAATACTTAAATATGATAAAAGCATACTAATTATATGAACAATAAAAAAATAAAGGAAATGTGGAAATTTATAGAGAACCAGTTTATAGCCTGTCAAAGAAGAATGCATGAAAAGTCATACAGGGAAGCAGTTGATTTAATATATGATATTGCAGGAAACATATCAAATCTGTATTGGCTTATTGAATATGGACAGATATCAACTGATAAAGGAAAGGTGTTGAACAATATTTCTTCTTTGTTCAAAGACAGTAAACTTTCTAAAGATTATAGCGTGGAATTGAAAGAGAACTGGGAATTAAGAAATATTGCAAAATATGGATACTTTGCCTCCTCAAAAACTGTAATAAACAGCATAGAAATCCCAGAATCAACAACACAGGAACTATTTACTCTGATAAAAGATATGTTCAATGAGTGTAAAAAGCATATTGAAAAGGTGGTCACATGAACATAAACAAAACAGATATCAAAATACTAGAGCTATGCTCAAGAACATATAGATCATTGTCATGTATAGAAATAGCAAAGACAACAAAGCTCCATAAAACAACGGTAAATCAAAGATTAGATATTCTGACGAAAAAAGAATATCTTTTGAAAAAAGGAAATAGAACAGCATTATATCACTACAATTTTTCAGGAAACGCTGCAAGAAAATTCAGATTGTTTATAGATTCAGAAGCTGTCGCAGAGTTTGGAAATAAAAAAATCAATGAATTCATAGAAGAACAAAGAACAAACAAAAACATTGAATTATGTATACTCTATGGATCTATATTAACAACCAAGAATTTCAATGACATAGATATGCTTATAGTATACAAAGACAGGAAAATTGAAAACAGAGACCTCGATCTTGATTTATTCCAGATAGATATCAAATCATTCAGAGAATTATATACACTTGGTGAACCAAGATTCCAGGCAGCTCTGGTTAATGGTAGAATACTTATAGATAGAGAATTTATCTTCAAATTTTTTGAAAACAATCTACCAATCCCAGCATCTGATGATATTATGGAAATGGTTGCTAAAAAACATACACATGCAATCAAAACCCTGGGAACAATAAAAAAAGAACCATTAGAAACCCTAAAAAAAATGTATCTGAATGCACTAGAAACAAAAGCTATCATGGTATTCTTGAAAAACAAGACAGCAGTTCCAGCAAAAACAAGATTTATTTCAGAAATAAGAAAAATTGACAAAGCTCTTGCTAATAAGATAGAAAATGTGGAAAAAGCAAAAACACCAAAAGAGTTCTGGGACATCTTCTATGAATAAACCCTTTTAAAGACTTCTGCTAAACTTATATGATGAAACCCAATCCAAAAAAAGTTGCTGAATGCTTTGGTAGTTATGTCAGAGATGTCTCAAAAGCATGTTTAGCTCAAGACCAAGACATGTTGGATTATGCAAACGCAGAAAGAGATAAACATCCGTTTGAATTTGAAAGCAGAATAGTGCCTAGAAGAGACAGTTTTCATAGTCCATTAATAAAAGCAGAAGTCTATCCAATTTGTTCACAAGACGTTTCAGTATTCCAAAATAGTCATGAATATAGTTTTCTAATGGATGAATGTGCTCTTCGTGTAGAATCCTATTTATTACTTACTGCAACAAACACCCTTAATCAAAAATCAGCAATATGCGCTTTAACAAGACACACTCTTATGGGAACAACAGAAGAGATAATTAGCTGTATTGATGCATACAAACTCACACAACCAAAACAAATAATTATCAGAGACATGCAGCAAAAAATATTGTATGAGACAGCAATAGATGACAATTTCTTATGGGAACTGTATCATAGCAAAAAGCATGTTGTTAAAAAACAAGGAAAAGGATTTGTAGTTGAGCATGTCTAGGCACAAAAAGGCTACTTTTAAGCCTATCTATCTAATTCTAAACATCGGTGTTCTATAAAATGAGTTCGAATAACTCTAAGGGAAATCGGAAGAACTTGGAACTAAAAACCGTAGGTTTGTGGTTTAGATGAAGATAAGTATTGTAATACCTGCAAAGAACGAAGAAAAGAGCATACCTATTCTCATGACTAAGATAAAAAAAGTATTCTCAAAAATGCCCCATTCATATGAAATAATATTCATAGACGATGGATCCACTGATTCTACTCTAGAACAGATGAAAAAGTTAAAAGACAATAAGGTAAAAATAATTCAATTTAGAAAAAACTTTGGAAAATCAGCAGCACTTGCAGCTGGATTTGAACGCGCCACAGGAGATGTAATATTTACAATGGATGCAGATCTGCAGGATGAGCCAGAAGAAATACCAAAATTCCTTAAAACTCTAGACGAGGGCTATGATCTAGTATCTGGCTGGAAATTTCCAAGAAAAGACCCATTTTTTAAAAGAATGTTTTCAAAGGTATTCAATTACATGACATCAAAAGTTAGTGGTTTGCGATTGCATGATTATAATTGTGGTTTCAAAGCCTATAGAAAAGAGGTTATAAAAAACATCTCTGTCCATGGCGATCTTCATAGATACATACCAGCTCTAGCACACTGGAAAGGATTCAAAGCAACTGAGATAAAAGTAATGCATCATCCAAGAATCCATGGAAAAACAAAATATGGATTCAAACGAGTATTCACAGGATTCCTAGATTTGCTTACAGTAAAATTCATGTCAACCTATGCAAGAAAACCAATGCATTTTTTCGGAGTTCTAGGAGGAATTGTAGGAGCAGTTGGATTATTAATCAGTGCATACATGGTCTATCTAAAATTCCTAGGAGCAAGCATAATAGACCGTCCATTATTCATGCTCGGTGTTCTGATGATAATAGTCGCAGTCCAATTTATTGCAATAGGACTTGTTGGTGACATGGTTGCTCCAAAAGAAGATGAATATAACATTAAGGAAGAGTTCTAGGGATGATAATGTCAGCAGAAATAAAAATTATTTTACAAGGAAATCATGAACATGTGGAAAAATACATCATAGCATCTTCCACAGTTACACTTATCAAATCAGATAATAAAAATATTCTAGTTGACACAGGCTCTTTTGGTGATACTAAAAAACTAATAGATGCATTGAAAAAAGAAAAATTAAAACCAGAAGATATTGATATAGTAATATTGACACATACTTATCTAGATCATAGTGCAAATACAAACCTGTTCAAAAATGCAAAAATATATGCCAAACACAGTGCATCATCCAATGGCCTTGTTTTTCATGGAAATTCAAATAAATTAGAACCTATTGATCTAGACAATCTTAACATCACCAAAGATGTTAAAATCATTCTAACCCCTGGTCATCTGGCTCCACATCTATCAGTTGTTGTAAAAACAGCTAATGGAATATGTGCTATCTGTGGAGATGCTATACAAAAAGAAGAATATATACATGAAACTCCTGCAAAAGCAGATGACTTTGAAAAGTACAGTAGAAGCAGAAAACACATTCTCGAAACAGCAGATTTTATAATCACTGGTCATGGTGGCATAACTAAACTAAAAAAAGCTAGATACTGAACTATTCAGAAAACTCAAATCGCCTTAGATCTTCAATTGGTATATCAAACCCATTTTCCTCATTAAAAAGTATTTCAATTGCGTTATATAATCCAGACTCTTCGTAGAATTTAGCAACAGAAAAAAATTCACAATTATACCCTTCTAAATCAGACTTTTTAAGATACTGAAAAAATCTATCATTTTTTTCTTTGAAAATAGCAAGAAAATCTTGGAATAGCTTTTCAGAAATCTTTTTAGGAATAATACCATCCTTTTCCTGAAACAAAAACAATGAACTATAACCCTCACTATGCAAAGGTGCTACAACAGCACCAATTACTCTTATATCTAAACCAGAAGCAGTCTTGATAGCTTCGCGTTCCTGTGTTCTCGTATATAGATCTCCATCAGAAGCACCACAATCACCAATAGGATGCGAATGTGTATCAATTAGCAAATAAAAGGGATTCATATTAGGATTGTTTTCATCACCAACATTGACAAGACCATATGTATCACACGATAATGTTATACTATTTTCATCTCCTCTATCAAAATCATTTTTTCCAGAATCATCAGGAAACACCAATAGAGCTCCTTCCAATCCTCTCAGTTTATATGTAAAAAAGCCAGCTTCCTTACCTATTTCTCTAGTATATCTGCTAATATCAACAGCTAATCTAAAATACATTTCTCTGTTTTCTAATACATTTTTCAAAAACTCAGCAGTTACATTCATTATATACCAAAAAACTAGTCAGCAGAAAACCATTAAAAGACTAATAAATAAGGTCATATCATGGAAATAGACAAACTCGCTCTGCTTTATATCAAAAACAAAAAACTTCTAGTAGCAGTAGAAAAAGGAAAAAATACATTTTTTATGCCAGGTGGAAAGCGGGAAAATGGGGAGAGTGATATACAGGCATTGACAAGAGAGCTGAAAGAAGAACTCTCAGTAGATCTTTTGCCAAAATCCATAAAATATTATGCAACATTCAAAGCCCAGGCACATGGAAAACCACTAGGAACAGAAGTAAAAATGACCTGCTATACAGGAGATTTTTCAGGTAGTCCTAAACCATCTGGAGAAATTGAAAAACTTCTGTGGATAACATCAGAAAACATCCAAGAAGCAACACCAATGGGTAAACTAGTAATAACAAGCCTCAAAGAAAAGGCACTTATAGATTGAACATAAAACCACTAAACTCAAAACTCTGTGCCCCTTTCAGTCGCTTGGGGACGCTGTGCTTTCGTTGATATCGCTTCTCACCATCGTATATCAAGGGATAAAAGGATCTAATAATGTAAATATTCACAGTTCTAAATCTTTAAATATTATCATTATAATGATAACTATTATCACGATGATGATAATATATGAGTATATTGAATGTCATGAAAAAGAACAAGAATATTAGAAAACTGTTTGGAGAACGTGAAATTAAAATAATTGAAAAACAGCTTTCTGGCGTAAGGCTAAAGCCATCTGAAAAAACACGTCTATCAAGAGATATTCGCAAAAAGTTTGAAGCAATAAAAGCTCTTGCACCATTTGTAGATAGTTTCCAGTTAAAACACGGAGCATTGATAAAAGATTTTACTAAAGAAGCAAAAGAAGTTATTCTTGAAAGTAAATATTCCCAAAAAATAAGAAGAATTATTCTGTTTGGGTCTGCTGTAGAACACAAATTAACGATTTTTTCTGATATTGATATTGCAGTAGAGATTGATCATATTTCAAAAGAAGAAACAAACCGATTTAGATTAGATGTAATGAAAAAGATTAATGAGAAAATAGAATTGCATATATATAATAATTTGCCTAACAAAATCAGAAAAGAAATTGATGCAAAAGGCAGGGTGATTTATGAACGAAAGAACAAAAGACAAGCTTAAGGAACTGGAAAAATATATTGAAGAGCTTTCATAGATTGTTCCAAAAAATCTTTCAGTCTATGAAAAAGATTTCAAAACAAAAGCGGCATGTGAAAGATATGTAGGAAAAATCATAGAAGCAATTACAGACATTGCTGTTCTTGTGATTAAAGAAAAAGGATTTGAACTTCCAGAAAATGAACTTATTGCATTTGATATCCTCAGAAATAACAATATCATATTACCTGACTTTACAGAAAAACTAAAAGATGCAAAGAGAATGAGAAACATCATAGCACATTATTATGGAAAAGTTGATGATGAGATTATATTTAATTCTATAAAAAATGAATTGATTAAAGACGCAAAAGCATTTATTAGAGCCATTAGATGAATAAACCCTATAAATTCTTTAACAACAATAAATCAATATGAAAAACATACTTGTACTAAACCCGCCGTCAGGGACAACAAAGAATATCATAAGAGATCTTATCTACGGCTGCTGGTGTAAAGGAAAACGTATAGGAGGAACAACCTCACCACCAATAAACATGCTCTATGTAGCCACAGCACTAAAAAACGCTGGACACGATGTCAAATTTCTAGATGCTGTTGTAGAAGGAATGACCATAGAAGATGTAAAACATGTTGTGAAAAACATGGACGCAGTTATTATATCAACATCATCCATGAGTTTTATGGAAGATGCCCTTGTTCTAAAACAATTGAAACAGGCAAATCCACAACTGAAAACAATGATATTTGGAGCACATCCAACATTTATGCCAAAATTCTGTCTCACAAATGGTCCTGGTATAGATATTCTAATCAGACGAGAACCAGAATTTATAATAAGAGATGTTGTAAACAATCTTGATAAAAACTGGAAAACTGTTAAAGGAATTGGCTATAGAGAAGGTAAAAAATTAGTATTAACAAAAGAAGCACCGCTTATAGAAAATCTTGATGAATTGCCAATACCAGACAGAACAATGCTTCCAAAAGATGTAGAATACTTTAATCCAATTATAAAGAGAAACCCACATACAACAGCCATGACATCCCGTGGTTGCCCTGCTAGATGCACTTTTTGTAATGTATCAGGCTTCTATGGAAATGCTCTGCGTTCACGTTCATTGGATAGTATGATAAAAGAACTTAACATAGTAATCAAACAAGGTTACAAAGAAATCTGGTATAGAGATGAAACATTTACATTTTTCAAAGAAAGGAACAAAAAATTCTGTGATCATATCAGAAAAAACAAACTAGACATGACATGGATAGCAAATGCAAGAGTAGGAACTGTTAATAAGGAAGATATGATAATGCTGAAAAAAGCAGGTTGTCATATGTTAAAATTCGGAATAGAATCAGGTGTTCAGGAAATACTAGACAATGTGAAAAAAGGAACAACCATAGACATGGCTAAGAAAACATTCAGCTGGGCCCATGAAACAGGAATGGAAACCCATGCACATATGATGCTAGGAATGCCAGGAGATACAAAACAAACGATAGAGCAAACCATAAAATTTGTAAATGAAATAGAGCCAACCACAGTTACCTTTGGAATATGCACACCATATCCAGGAACACCTTTATTTGATTTTGTTGAAAGCAAAGATCCTAGTGTCAGAGATGGTAAAGAACTAAATCTAAAGAAAATACACACAACAGGAGCATTTAACAGATATTACACCAGTCTTAGTGATAAAGAACTTCAGGCCTATCTTAAAAGCGCCTACCGTTCATTCTACTTCCGACCAAGCTATATTCTAAAGAAAATGACAGCAATGCGCAGCTTTGGTGAACTAAGAAGAACAATGATAGCAGGAATGAATGTATTCCAATTCGGCATGGATAGGGAGGATTAATCACATCATTTACCAAGATTCAGTACAATATGATTTTTATCAGGTACTGATATAAGAATTTCTTTTCCAGCTTTTAGATTCAGACTTCTCACTATATTCTGGTTTAGATAAAGACCAAGTCTCTCCTGTGAAAGTTTTATTATTTTCTGCTTTATCATCAATGGACTTTCTTTCATTTTTAGTTCCTTTACTACTTTAACAGCAGAATCTTTTTCAAATTCCACATATTCACAGTTAGAACATTGCTGACTAAGTACTTTTGATTTAGCACCTTCTATCCCAACTAATATTTTTGTCATAGTTGAATCACATTTTGGACATTTCATAATAATCACATTCTACTAGTCTTTCTAATATTATCTATTATCTCAGTAATGTCTCCGCTTGCTTTCCAGAATGTCAACGATGTTTTATCATATGGATTGGAATGGGTATGAAATGCTTTTGGCGGTATGTCAAGAGAATCCCCCTCATTCAGTACAACCTCTCTATTACCACCATCCACAAAAAGCTTCATAATGCATTTTCCCTTTAACTGGAACAATGATTCTAAAACAGGTCTGTTATGTTTTGCAGTCTCCTGCTTTGGATTCAGTTCCATGGTGCCGACACTCAGCTTCTTGTCAGAAAAAGCAATCAATATCTTTCCTTGAGGAATTTTGTACAATTCAAATGACATGTCAATCATCTAATTATTATAAAAAGTTTTTGCCCAGGCTTCGGCATTCTTAAGAACTTCCTTGTCACCAATATCAAACCAATGACCTTCAAAGCTATATGCATATACAGGTATTCTTTTATGCAACCATTGTAGAAAATGACCAGGCATATCTCCCAATGACTGCTGTGTCAAATATTCAGAAACAATATACAACATCTCCTTTGGAAAAATATAACATCCAGTACTTATCAAAGTAGAAGTAGGTACAGATGGTTTTTCTATAAATTGAACAACTCTCTCCTTTTCATCTATATTTATCACACCATATAGTTTTGCCCTGTCCTTTGAATCAACATCATAGACAGCAAGAACAAATCCTTTTTTCTCATTATAGAATTTTACAAAATTATTAATATCAAAATCAAAAAGATTGTCACCAGCAATGATCATATAATCATCACTATTATCAAGCTGTCTGAGTGCAAAATCAATTGCTTTTACAGCACCTAATTTATTTGATTCATCAGTAGTAGGTTCAACTATTAACCGTATTGGTTTGCCTATTTTTGGTGAAAATCTCTCAAGCCAAAATTTAAAATCTTTTTCAAATTTCTGAGTTATTGATATGATAATTTCATTCACATTTGTGTTATTCAAATTTTCAAGAATATATTCAATAACAGGCTTGTTGCCCACACGTAGCAAAGCTTTTGGCTGAGTCAGTGTAATAGGCCATAATCTTTTTGCAAATCCACCTGCAAGTATCAGTGCTTTCAATAAATCACCTAAAATCCTCTATTATTATTTCTAACTCTCCCATATATTTACCAATCTTTCCGATAATGGTAATATTTTTTCCAACGAATAAAACGCTTAGATTTTTCCCCTGTATATTACTTTCAAACATCACAGCCTTTATATAGCTTTCGTTCTGTTTTAGATCCAAAAACAAATTTTCTTTGCGTATTTCTTTTTTAGCAATCGTAGCATTTATAGTTATTGTTTTACCAACATCAGCATCATTAATAGTCTTTATTTCAATTACAGTAGGTTGTATTAGTAAAACAATGAAAAATAAACAAATCAGACCAATAATAAAAAGAATAGCACATATCTGTACCAATGATAGCTGTTTTATTGAAAAAGTCATATTATCTATATTGACAATAATCAATTTATTAGCATTGTGGGCTATCATTAATTCATGAATAGCAAAGAAATCATAGGAGAACTTAAGAAAAACGCAAGTTTAGAAAACAAAGAAGCTATGACTAAATTTGGAATAAACTCAAAATATGCGCTTGGGGTAAACATACCAGTTTTACGAAAACTAGCAAGAAAAATAGGCGTAAATCATGAACTTGCAATAGAGCTCTGGGCAACAACTATCCATGAAGCTAGAATATTAGCTAGTATGATAGAAGATCCATATAATATCCCAGAAAAACAAATAGACAGCTGGATAAAGGATTTTAATTCGTGGGATCTCTGTGATCAGTGTTGCATGAATCTTTTTTATAAAACCAGGTTTGCATTTCAAAAAGCAGTAAAACTTATTGAAAATGACAGAGAATTTACCAGAAGAACAGGATTTGTAATGATAGCCTGTCTAGCATGGCATAGAAAAGCAGATGACAGCGAATTCATTAAATTGCTTCCATTGATTAAACAATATTCAATAGATGATAGAAATTTTGTCAAAAAAGCAGTAAACTGGGCACTTAGACAAATAGGCAAACGAAATAGAATTCTTAACAAGCATGCAATTGAGCTAGCTAAGGAAATTCAAACCATTGATTCAAAATCAGCAAAATGGATATCATCCAATGCTCTCAGAGAACTAGGAAGCAAAGAAGTCCAGCTAAGATTAGATTAATTTGATTTACTTAAAATTTTCTTTAGTTGCTGTAGAAATTCTTTAGTATCTGCAAAATAATTTGGATAAGCTTTTCTCAAATCATTTGAAGCATCTACTCCTACAAGAACAACATCATATTCTTTTTTCCCTTGATTTCTTTTCTCAGCTTTCGCATAATCCTGTATTGCCTGCTGTTCCTGTCCTTTTGTATATCCAGTAATATTAAGTTTTTCTTCAAAAATATTTAATTCCAGTAAAAAAAATTCTATATTTGGCTTTGATTTTTGTGTTTTTTCAAAGACTTGAACAGCCTCTGCCCAACCATTCATGACTTTTATCACATTAAGCTCCTCTGCCTTTTTCTTAATTCGAGAATATAACACTTTTTCATCTAATGGAGTATCTGGAACAAGAGGAGTGCCTTCTATCATAGCAAATGAAGAACTGACCAATTTAAAAAAATCCATCCATTCTTTTTGGCCTTCATTGGATTTAATTGCCTGTCCTGTAAAGAAATCTGCAGTTTCAATAGCAGTTGCCCACAAATGCTGTAATTTAGATCTTATTTGAATTTCAACAAGCAACCCATTATAATCCTTTTTACCTTCCTTATCACTATTATATTTATAAATTAAATGTATACTTCTATAACCATCTTTTTTTGGATTAGTTATATAATCCTTTTCATTTACTCTTTTATGTTTTATATCACTTCTGATATATCCTTCTTTGTATAATTTTCGTGCTAACTCAACCGTTGGCATTACAGCTCTGCATCCGGCAATGTCCTGCATTTGAGATAGTTTCATGGTTGGTTTATTTCCATAATATCTCCTTGTTAATTTTTTTAAAATAGAAGGCAATCTTTTTAGTCTTTGAACAGCTAAAGAGTCTTTATCTATTTTTTCCGAAACATTCTTTAATCTTTTCTTAAACACATGCATAGGATATCTATGACTAGCCCTCCAATTATCTAAAATCTCAAGTGCTTCATTCATTTCTTCTTCAGAAGGTGATTCGCTAATCAGAACATCTCCAGCCAAATCTA
>JAZDMZ010000092.1:0-6093 GCA_043800495.1 Candidatus Aenigmatarchaeota archaeon | reverse complement strand
AATACCTCCTATGACAACCATCAAAGAATGAGTGCTTGCATTTAGACCCACTATCAATCCAAGAGTTGTTATAATACCTGAGGTCATTCCAAAACTTACTCCTGTTCTAAAAGAATCCTTCATATCAAAAACTTATTTTATAGAGATATAAAGTAATCTTGTAATCCACTGGTATTTGACCAATGGTATTTCTGGTATACAGAATGGTATTATTTACAAGATTACTTATACAAAAATACCATTATCATTCCCTACACCCGATTGGTTATAAACCAATGGTATTCTTCGTATAAAAATTCTCAATATTCCAATTTTGTAAACAACTTGGCTTCTTTAGCAACCACAACAGGACTGATTATAGCACCAAGTCCAACCGGACAACCACTAGAATCTTTCACAAAACAATATTCACTAGCACTACAACTATTAGGAACACCGCAATAATAGGTAACTATTGCAAGAACATCTCCATGATATCTATCACATATTTTTGTAGTTTTTACCATCTATTCACCTTAATACAAAACTTTATATTGAGATTATTAATAATAATCTAACTGATTCATACAATAAATCAGCTATTTATATTAATAACTAATTACAAAACAATTAGTTATTTTAAATTACCGTGATACTATGGACGACAGACAAGAATCCTTTGAAAAATCAAGAAAAAAGAAATATAGAAGAGTTTATAAAAAAGGCCTAAGATGGTCAAAATCCAGGGATTAGATATCTACCTTTTATTTAATGTATATTTATTAATCAACCCCTTTGTAACATATGCTGCATGAGTCATTTCTTCTGGTTTTCTAACAAAAGCCAGTCTCATCTGCATCTGACCTGGATTATCTTCTCCCTTTTCAACTGTGTAAAATCCTGTCATAGGAGCTGCAAGAATAGTATACTTTATTCCATCAATCTCTGTATAAGCATCCCCATCTATTGCACAGTATTTTATAAAACTCATTGCATTATCAAAACCATCAATATCCTTGCAATCAAGAACACAATATATTGAAGCATCTGGATTTGAAACAATTAATCCAGGAACCTCTCTTTTCAATTGTTTTACAAAAGGAGGTATCATTGACTTATAATGATTTCTTCTTTCTGCATACCATTTTCTTAAATTATCTCTACTTTCATGCGCAAGTGCACCAAACATATACTGACCTATAGTATTTGTTGAAAGATTTGAAGTATAAACTGCATATGCTTTATCTATAAATTTTGAATCATCTCCCACAAGAGCACCAACTCTTAGACCACATGCATTCCAAACCTTTGAAGCAGTTTCAATACTCAATCGCTTTCCTTCAATACCAGGAACATCATCATTTGTTATTTTCCAGATACTTGTGAAATCTTCACCAGGAACATCAAGATAACAAAGCTCTCTGTATGCTTCATCACTTATCATATACATATCAAAATCCACACAAATCTGTGCAAACTCCAGCATTTGTTTATGATTAAAATATTGACCAGTTGGATTGTCATATGGAATAATAACAAGCCCACCAGGCACTGTATTGTGTTTTTGTTTATATCTCTCTATAAACTCACGCATCTCCTCTGGATTTGGTAATGTAAAAACACCATTATCCTGCAATTCTCTTCTTACAGAAATTGTTTTTCGTCCAAGTCGTTTAGCAAATTCATTATAATTTGTATAAGCAGGATCTATCAAAAGAAGAGGTTCTTTACCAGTACCAGCAGGACCACAGACTCCTAATATTGCAACCTCCATTGCCATAGAACCTCCATCAGTTACCTGAACAGCAAGATTATTTGTATATTTTTCTGCATCTTGCTCTGACATCCTAACCAAACTAGATGCAATTATATTTTGAAATGCTTTCTGTGTTTCTGACAATCCTCCAGAATCAGTGTACATAACAGAACCATTTGCAACAGGACTATCTTTTCTATCAAGATTAAACATACGTTCTATCAAAGCCGGATGCATTTTGTCAGGAACATTACCAATAGCAAGATTTATACCACTTCTTCCTTTTGGATTATCTCTGAACTCAGTTATTGCCTGCCTAAGAGCAGAAGGTAGTTTTTCTCTAAATTCTAAAGACATTGGCATTTCAATATTTTAGATATAAAACTTAAGTAGCTTTCATATTGCCAATGATGGATTTTCATATCTATTATTCACAAGCATTGGTAATTCTATTTTTCTCTCATAGGTCTGTACTGGTTCTCTCTTTCCATGAAGAACAGAAGACATAAAAGGAACATTATAATTATCTCCATTGCTCAATCCAAATGTATAAAGAACATCCTGTCTATTCATAAGAGCTTTCTCAGCATCAATCATTATCTCTGCCATTGCTTTACAAGAATTTGTATATCCATCTGTCTTAGCAATCTCATATGCACGACTTAGCACATCATAATAATATCTTTTATATTTTTCCAAAGAATTTTCTCTCACCTGAGAAGAAATATCTTGATTTTTTTCAGCATACAATAAACAATTTCCATAACTAGCTATTTTAACAAAACCTGAAAGAAAATCCAGTGAATAGTCTCTCAATTTTTTATCACCTGGAACACTCACATGATCATTTAAAAATATATTAAAAAATCCATGCGCTCCGCCTAATAGCAAAAGAAGTTTAATATCCTCTTGCTTATAGGTATCTATTCCACGAGGAAATACAAACAACGTTGTCTTCTTTTCCTCAATAGGAACACTAAACAAATAGGCTATATCATGATCTGGATTTTTAGTAAATATATCTGATGCACGTTCATAATAATCACAAAGAGCTTTAGTGTCTCCATACCTCTCCATTGCCTGTTCACAAAAAGTTTTTATCACAGTTTCATCAAATGCCCAGTAAATTTTATCAACATTACCAAGCCTAAGATCATTGACAAGTTCTTTATTTTCAAGAATACGATCAAAATAATTCTGCCAGTCCTCTGGTATACTTATTTTATCTTCTCTTACTACAGAAAATGCATCCATTGATCTAAAAACAGCAAAAAATCCAAGCGCTTTTAGAAAATCTCTTCGTGTAAGTTTCATATGAATAAACACTAACCTAAATTTATTTAATACCTTATATCTGATATACCACTAGTCACACTATCTAGAAATATCCAGCAGCAGTTCAGTTGAAGACAATGCAATCCCCATCCTATCAGCAGTCAGGTCAGAACTAAGACTTCCATTTTTCTGCGCATAATATTCTGCACCTGACACAAGACCTGTATGAACACCTGATATCCCATCAACAATCACTGAAATTGACTGACCTGCTGTTCCTGATGTTTTTGCAACACCAACCACAGAACCAATTGAAGAAACATTCATAATCATCCAGGTATTATAGTTTGTTCCATGATCACTATATACAAACATTATTCTATTAGGGATATTGAATAAAGAATTTACACGACTTCCAGCAGGATTATATGTATATTGAGGACTTAGATCAATTCTATTTCCACTGATTGTCCCTATTTTTAGTACAGAAGAACTATCTTCTCCATTATCCATGAGATCTTCATATGCTATTACAAACGTATTGTCAGAAATTACTGTAGACAATGGAATATTATAATGTTCTCTCTGTATTCCATATTCAGAACCAAACACAACCGCAGTGCCGCTCACATCAGCGATTTTTACTGCTGTTCTTGAACCTGATAAATATGTAAATAAAATTTTAGATGAATTGATAGTGATTATATTTGTATCCAACATTCTTATATTAGTGTTATACCGTGAACCAAAAGAGATTGTTGTACCAGATATTGAACCTATTGATAAATATCCTTTCCATGAATCCAAAGAATCAGCATAGGAAATTGCAATCTTTTCAGATGACAATGCACTAAGTGAAAAATAATAATTTCTGCCTGTGCTGACAAGAGCCTTGTTTCCAAAACTTATTGTATTTCCAGATACAGTTCCTATTCGCGAAGTTGCATAATTTGAATTACCTATGTCTGAATAAACTACAGCAAATTTATCAGATGATATATTGCCAATACCATAGTCATAATCAATTGAAACTCCTCCATTAAAATCATATGGTGATCCACATGTTACAACATCACCAGCTACAGTGCATGCAACTGCATATCCCTTTGATTGATATACATAGGTTACTATGAATTTGTCAGGAGCCAGTGCAACTGCCTTTGAACTATACATTGTTTGAGAATGTGTATTCACAACACCAATATTTACATCATTGCCTATTATAGTACCTATCTGTGTTTTGAGCACACTGCCACCATGATCAATTACTACAAATTTATCATCTGATAATTTAACAGCATACATATAAGAGGTCACCACTGGACTAAATTCTCCTTTAAAAAAATATCTTTCATTAGTTCCTTTCCTAACATTTCCATTGACCAATGAAACCACATCACCTGCATTTATTGTCTCTCCTGAAGCAACAGTAAAATTACTAATCAATTGTTTTGCACTATCTGCATTTGCACTAGTATCCCAGGCTGTTTTACAACTAGCACCAATACAAAATGCACTTGCTTTAACAGAACCATTTGCAATAACATTTCCCTGAAGATTAATATTAGATGTTATGGTCAATGAGTTAAACTGTTGATCTTGCGAAGAAACTGGCCATGATGTTCTACACTCAGAACCAATACATATTTCATTTGCACGAACAGAACCAACCACATCCAATGTCTTTCCAGGATCTGTTGTGCCAATACCAACATTACCCAAACCATTGACAACAAGCGCTGGGAATGGACCGCCAGAATCTCCATTAGCATCAACATCAACACGCAAAGCATATGATGTAGCCCGAAGATATTGATTAATACCAATATATAATCCATTGGTGTTGCCTGTTGCATAAACATTCGCAGAATTAATCAATTTTGCAACATAAGTTCCAAGGTAGTCACCACCCAATACACTGAGTTTTTCACCTGGACTCGTTATGCCAATTCCGACATTACCACCAAAATAATTCTTAGCATTAATATCCTGCTGATAAATTGCAACATTAGAATTAATAACTCCGTTTCCAGATGCTGAAGCAAGATAAAGACCATACCAATTAGTAAAATTTGCAGTAGAGGTTATTGGCTGAATATATGTTCCATAACCATTAACAATTGCTCCTGGTATTCCATTATAATCCTTGCTAGAAATCTGTATTATTTGGCCATAAACATTTGAAGTGCTACGTCCATTTAATATTATTTTTTGACCAGTCAAAACTTGAGAACCTCCTGCATTATCTGAACTGCCATTAATTATTTGCATTGTTTGTCCAGTAACCTGCGAGTTAGATACTTCTAATTTTGCACTAGGAGTAATTGTACCAATACCAACCTTTCCATCTGATTTAATAACAACCTGATCAGGTCCTTGGTGACTTGTTCTAAATCCTAAATAATCTCCTGATTGTAAATATCTTATGGTTGAACCAATTGCATTTGTAAGATCTCGTCCTAGATAAATAAGCCCTGTATTATCACTATCTATAACTGAAACCGTCTTGGTTTCAACAACATCTCCATAGACATTTCTAGCACTTTGTGCATAGGGAGCTGATAATAGTTTTTGTCTTGGTGATAATGGCTCATTATTAACAGAAATTTCAACATAATAATCTCTATCAAATACAAGTGTTAAAGGTGTGGATTCACCAAGAACAACTGAGAAAAGTCCACCATTTGTTTGTGTTTCTAAAGACTCTGACCATAGAATAGAACCCCCAACAGAAACATCATAAATCTTAAATGTCATGTTTTGCAAACCTGTCAAAGGATTGCCATTTTGAGCAAGTAAACGACCCTGCATTGGTATTGTGCTAGATACTGCTGCATTTACAACACCAATAAACAACAGTAAAACTAGACATGCTAATATTCTTCTCATATCTATAATTTATCTAGAAGTGGTATATATACTATTTTTAACTAAATCCATCAGGATTTAGCTATCTACTATTTGCTATAACTTTTCTACAAGAGAAATCAGCTATTTTTATCATGAACAAAATGAATAATCAGCTATTTGTATTTTATCTATTCTGAAAGAATAACTATTTACTATTTTTATTACTTCATAGC
>JAZDMZ010000112.1:0-14707 GCA_043800495.1 Candidatus Aenigmatarchaeota archaeon | reverse complement strand
TACCATGACATTCTTTTCGCAAAGCCCTGCCAACTATTCTATCATTTCCATCCACAACATCAAGATATTCTTTTTTCATCAATAACTTCCTCTTTTTCCACAACTATCTTTTCCTCCTCCTGCCTATCAGCTACTTTTTCAGCAAACACAAACCAATCCCAAAGTTTTGGTTTATCTTTAAATTCCATCAAATCCTCATCATCATAAACCTCCCAAGGATAATAGACCTTTCTAAGTCTAATGTTTTTAAAACCTGCTTTCCACAACCTATATTTTAATTCAAAACTATAATAATTCTTTTGCACCATATCATGATATTTTACTGTACTAAGAACAAAATTATAATTTACAATATCAATTGCCTCATTAGTTTTTTTCAATGCCTTTTCCTCATCATCTCCTTCTTCTATAGCCTTTTCATGCTCAAGCAATGCCCTATATAATAAAGCATCCATTGAAGGAAAAATTCCTATGAAAATTCCTCCTTCTTTTAGAACATTATTTATCTCAGAAAGTATTTTCTCAATGGTTTTTATGTTTGGTGATAATACTGAATTCACAGCAACCGCAACATCAAATCTATCATGGAATTCTGTTAAATCAGTAGCATCTCTTACATAAAAACTAATATTATCCAATCCATTTGCTTTTTTCTTTGCAAGCTCAATCATCTTAGGAGAAAGATCTATTGCAACAACCTCTTTAAACTCCTTTGATAAAAATGGTAATAGATTTCCTATACCAGCACCAATATCTATAACACCTTTTCTCTTAGAAAAATCTATTTTTTTCTCAATATACCAAAATATTGGGTTATCAACACCTTCTGCAAAAGGACTCACAACCTCATCAAAATATCTCTTTGCCGTCCTATCCCATGCCTTAGTAAGTTTATCACTCATATTAGAATCTGGAATCAGCATCACATAAAGATTATTTAAAATTAAAAATATACAAATGCACTCAACATGCTCATTTAATCATTCAGTTTACTCAAATTAAACTCGCTAGTTTCGCTTATTTATATTCTCTCCAAACATGATTGCATTTTTCGCATCTAAAGAATTGGGTAGGAGGTTCATCTGCACTTCTTGTTTGCTGCAACCACCAATAAACTCTCATATGCTCACATTTAGGACATTCCTTGTCTATTGTTGGCAAAGACACTTCATCCTTTTCCAAAAGTATTGCT
Organism: Candidatus Aenigmatarchaeota archaeon; assembly: GCA_043800495.1. Lineage (GTDB taxonomy): Archaea > Aenigmatarchaeota > Aenigmatarchaeia > GW2011-AR5 > JACRAC01 > JACRAC01. The sequence goes on along the minus strand of JAZDMZ010000112.1, from coordinate 13,515 downwards.
CCTCTTGCTTTTTTAGCCTTTTCAACAATCTTCAAACATGTAATAGCTTTTTTAACAACAGTTCCACATTTTCTACATTTCATACTTATAGAATTTCCTTTTTTTACAGGAACTATCATTGATTTACATTTTTTACAAAAATCTACCATATTTATCACCAATCATAAAACTCATTACTAATCTAGATGTTTTGTGAAAAATAAAGGGAACGAATGTTCACTTGACATTTTTTACAAAAATATACCATATTTATCATATATAAAAAATTTATTCCAGATGAGAACTTATACTTAATAGACTTATATACGTTTCCAATGACCAAAACACACATAAAGGTAAAATTGTGTAACTGTTTAGATGTGATTATAGTAAAACCACCAAAAACATTAATTTGTAATATGATACTAGTGGTTTTACATATAACAACAAAAAAAGTATCATATCCCAATTGAGGCTAATTTCTTTGATTGTTATAGAAAATAAAAATCAAACTAAATCTAATTAAGTTATTTAAAGACCCTAAGTAAATATTATTTAGTTCCTAAATAGGGTGTTCTTTATGGAAATCTCTCCACCAATGAAACAAATGGGTTATGACAGGGCAATAGTTGTGTTTTCTCCAGAAGGACGAATATATCAGGTAGAATATGCACAAAAAAATGTTGAAAAAGTTTCTACTGTTCTTGGTATTGTTTTTGCAAATGGTGTTGTATTAGCAGCTGGAAAGCAGATACAGAGATTACTAGTGCCAGAAAGTGCTGAAAAAATTTCTGAAATCGATAAACATATTGCAATAGGAAGCTGCGGAATACTTGCAGATGCTAGAAACTTGGTAGATTTTGCAAGAATAAAATCACAGGTTAATAAAGTCACATTTAATGAGCCAATTGAAACCTATGCACTGTCAAAAGATATTGCAGACAGAATCCAAAGATTTACGCAAATAGGTGGAATAAGACCATATGGAATTGGAATGCTTATAGCAGGTATGGATGATAATCCAAGATTATTTGAAACAGATCCATCTGGATCATTACGAGAATGGAAAGCCCATGCAATAGGACGCGGTGCAAAAGAAGCAAGAGAACTTATGATAGAAGAATATAAAGACACAATGTCAAAAGACAAAGCCATAGATCTAGCAATAAGAGCACTAAAATTAGGAGAGAAAAAACTAACAAGCAGAACAGTTGAAATTGCTCTTGTAATAGATGGAAAAGTGAAAAAATTCACAAGACCTGAAGTAAAGGAAATGATCAAGAAATACATGTGAAATTAAACAAATTCTTTCATAGAACTACAGTTTTATATCAACACCACTTTTATTAAAAACTATTTCCTTTTCTGATGAAAGCTCATCTCTATACAAAACAACAAAACTTTTCAAATGATATACATCCAATGCAATGCCATAATCATAACTCTCGCCACAAAACACTATTCTATTATCTGATATAATTGCCTTACCCATACCAACTGCATTATATCCATCTCCCTTAGGCGCAAGATCTCCTTCTGTTGCAAGTTTGAAATCAATATTCATAATTTTTAGAAAATCTCCTAAAACCTGATCATGCCATTTCACATCATCATGAGCAAAATGCATATAAGGAGTATTATCTACATATAACTGAACAACTCTATAGCTACCGTTTTCTGTCGATGTATTAGTTTTTAATCGTTGTGGCATATCTATTCTCTTCAACTAAATCAATTTAAATCCACATATCGCAAATTATAATCATGACATCAAAAAAACTTGCTAGAATATTTGTGTTAATATTAGCAATAGCAATTATATCAGGCTGCATTGGTCAAACTCAAGATAATGCAAAGAATACAGACAATGACAGTTTTGTAAATGACAGAAATGAAATGGTATCAGGAAACTATGTTATATTTATCACAAAAAATGGTTTTGATCCAGTAGAATTAATTGTGCCACAATATGCTACAGTAATATGGAAAAATACTGATACAAAAGGACAGACAGTGTTTTTTAATGACACAAAAAAAGGATCTCCATCAATAAACCCAGAAAGATCATGGTCATATAAATTCAATGAAACTGGAGAATATCCATACTATTCTTCATTCTATGTGCAACTAAAAGGAAAAGTAATAGTAAGATAACTGTTCTAAGAAGTTTATCTATAGCATGTGACATAAGTATTTAGACACAATACTATGTCACTGCTATATGCAGATGACATTATTTTGTACAAAAATTAATGTCATCTACTATATTTACTAGAAATTTCTGGCTTTATCGCAATAACTGTTCCTGTTCTAATTTCAGAATCAACACCATCAGTAAAAAGTGTGACTGCTTTTGATATGTGTAATTCATCCTGTTCTTCAAAAAATAATATTTTCCATCCAGCTCTATCATAAAATGATTTCACAAAACCTTCATCCACAAGCTGACCTCTTCCACGAATTTCCAAACAATATTTAATAAGATTAATTCCACCTGGTTTAGTCCAGTTCATAAAACCCAAAATCACTTTCTCATGATCTTTTTTACCAATCTCTTCTAGCAAACCAGAACAAAAAACTAAATCATAATAATTCTGATTTAGACATAGTTCAGTGAAATCTCCTTGCAATACATTTACATTAACATTAGCTAAACCAGCAGCTACACGAATTCGTTCAACTCCAGAATCTGCATATTCAATTGCATCTACACCATATCCCATTTTAGCTAATTCTATAGCATAACGACCATTTCCTGATGCAATATCAACTGCACTAAGCTTTCGATCTCTTATAAATTCCTCAGCACATTGCAACAATTTCTGATTTGGAGAACCATAATTATTATTTCCATTTGCCCAGAAATGATTCCACCATTCTTGTGTTCTAATCATATAATCCTTAGTACTAGTATTTTTCTTAAACCTTTCTATCTCAAATCTATTTACTTTTCTAAACACAATATTCTATCACCAAAAATGAAATATAAAACATTTCACTTAAGTTATATATAAATCTAAAATCATAATTTATATACAATGAAAAAAATCTGGTTTGCCATTGCACTAATTGCAGTAATTCTAATAGTACAAGGAATAACCATTACAGGTCAGTATCTTGACAAACAAACTCTTCTAGAACCACTAAAAGAAAAACAAGGTCCGTTTATTGTAACAAGAATAATTGACGGAGATACTCTTGTATTAAACACCACAGAAAAAGTAAGATTAAACGGAATAAACACACCAGAAACCCAGGAATGTTATTATGAAGAAGCCAAAGAAAGATTAATTGAACTAGTCTTGAATAAAGAAGTCATGTTAGAAAGAGATATCACTGACATTGACGTATACGACAGATTGCTTAGATATATTTACATATATGATAACTATTCTCTGAAAGCTGATGGCTATTTGTATCATAACTTTTCTGAGAATCAGAAAAGCTATTCATATGATAAATATTCTGAAAAACAAAACAGCTATTCTGATATGATTATGGTAAATCTAATTCTTGTAAAAGAAGGTTATGCAAAAGTATATGACAAATACAAAGAAGATACAAAATACTATGATATTCTAAAAGCAAACGAACCAAATAATATTGGTCTGTGGCTATGTACAAGCAATCTAAATAATTGCAGCTATGTTGCAAGCAAGAACTCTAATCTATACCACAATGCAAACTCTAGCATTGCCAAGAGAATAAAACCAGAAAACATTCTATGTTTCCAATCAAGAACAGAAGCAGAAAACGCTGGACTAACAGCTGGTTAATTCTACCATCCTCTCCTAGCCTCATCTTTTAGTTTTTGTGTTGATATTTTCCAATCAGACAATAAACCAAAAAATTCCATTGCCTTATACTTTTTTGCAACAAAAATTTCATCATCAAATCTAGACATATATCATCCCCATTGATAATTGTATTATTAGCAATAAAAGCATTAGAAAATGTTCTCAAAACATCAAAATAATCAAACCTGCTAACAACAACATATTTCCAAAATCTGCAATAGATGTTGCAATTGGTATAAGGAAATTATTCATGTCTTCTTTCTTTTTATAGAAATAATATCCTGCATAGACAACTATAACAAATAGGATAAAAACTATCAGCAACACATCAACCAGTGTTATGAAAAATATCTTTAAAATAATATCACTAGTCAATAAAAATCCTGAAAAATGTGATATCACAAGAGCAACAGAAGCTGTAATCAATGTAATAAGAAAAGCAACAATGCCTATCTGCACAACCAATTTTTGAAAATTACTATCCCTATACCATTTTCCTCGTATTTTTCCAGTATAGAGCATTGTTGAAAATTTTGAAGATATTATCACACCATAGTCTCCGATCATGTCATTCAAAGCAGGAAGAATTATAATCAGAGGAATAATTGAGATAAATATTATTTTTATATTTTCAAGAGCAAGACCACCCAATGAACTAATAATAGCAGCCAACAACAATATTTTGATACTTTCTCTTATAATTGTCTTTGGAATATTGCTATGGGCACCATATTCTTTTGTATAAAAAATACTTTTCCTAGAAATACCATATTTTTTATGAATTTTATAAATAAGAGGATGATACTGGTGTTTTCTAACATTTCGTAATTTCTTCAAATCTTTTCTTATGTTTTTATGCATCATATCAATAACACCACTAATAACAAGGATACAATACTTGTAATATCACCTGTTGATGTAACAAATGGACCCATTATATTGTTCGGATCATGACCTTTTCTAAACAAATAAAATGTAAAAAACACTGTCAATGGCACTTCTATTATATTTGCCAAAATAGCTGCAAGAACAGGAATAATGATTATCTTAGGAACAAATATACCAAGAGCAATGAAAGAAAATACAAATGCAACAATCCCTAAAACAAGTGATACAGCCATGGCAAGTACAAAAGATGCAAGAACATTGCCCCTGACAAATTTTGATCTTATTTTTTTCACTTTAACAACACCAAGATACATTCCAGATGTTAACCTAGCTGCCATCGAGCCACTAACATTTCCCCTTGTCTCAAGAAAACCAGGAATAAGTATAAGCATCCCTGGTATTAGAAATAACTTATCAATATAAACTGCCAACAATACACCTGCAATCAGTCCACCAATTATAGAGACCAGTTGTGATGAAAACATCTCTTTAAAACACTTATCAAACACTTCCATAAGCATAACTATCATTTATATATTATATTAAAGTAATTATTATTATGAAACTCCAGAAAGCACTGTATTGGGAAAGACTATTTGCCTGGCTCATTGATATTCTTATCATAACAATCATATCATGTCTAATAACAGGAAACTGGGCATTTTCATCAATGATATCATCAAGCCATTATATTGCTCTAGGAATAATAGCATTTCTCTACTGGACAATTCTAGAATCTATGTTTGCACAATCAGTTGGGAAAAAGATCATGGCTCTAAAAATTCTGACAAAAAAAGGCGAATTAATTACAATGCAACAATCAGCTATCCAGTCATTTGGAAAATCCTTCCTATTGCCAATAGATGTTATAGCAGGTCTTCTATATCAGCACAAAGAAAGAACAAGAGCTTTCTGCATCCTAGCTGATACAATTGTTGTCAAGATATAATTTATTAAAGATAACTTCCATATCACATTATGCTCTCAGAGAAAATTAATGAATATATGGAAAAATTTAGACAATCTCCAGAAAATGCTTTAACTACAAAATATTCTAGAAAAAAAAAACTATCAAAACACGAAACCAACTTGAATATATCATAGCAGAAACACTTGTTACACATGCTTTCTTCAGTACTCCTTCAGAACAAACTAAAAAACTTCTTCAAAAAGTTTCTGGATTTCTAGAATATACTAGAACAATTGAAAGAGAATTTACAGAACATGGAGAAATACCTGATACATACTATGAAACCCTCAGATCAGATAAAGAAACACATGCGATTAGTATACGAGATTTCTATCAGCATATTTTAATTCTGTATACAATAGGAGGATTGTATAAATTAGAAATTCTTGAAGCAGACTATATACACATGATGCAAATAATAACTGATAAACAATATCAAACACATGCACAATGTAAAATAGAAAACCCTCTTGCAAAACTATTTGGAAGTATCGCTAAAGACAATATAATAAAAAAAGGAAATGATGAAAAAACAATAGAAGATATTGACAAAACAACAACCAGAATACTTGAAGAAATTGACAAAAAAATGAGGGATAATGCAACTACTCCTCCCTAACCAACACAAACAATAATACAGCTGCTATTATAGAAACAACAGCACCAAACATAAAAACACTTTCCACTGAAACCATGTCCCATAGCAATCCTGCTATAACAGAAGCTGGTAACAATACCAATCCAGTTATAGTCTGATATAATCCAATTGCAGATGCTCTTGTTTTCTTTGGAACCATATCTGAAATAAAAGGACTTTGTATTGTGGTTACAATACCATAGTGCACTCCATATAATATGAACAAACCAAATATCATAATCAATGCCATGGCAGCATTAAAAAATACAAATCCAAGACATACTATTGCAAATAAAACATATCCCAATAACATAATAGGTTTTCTGCCTATACTATCAGACAAACGTCCTGCTGGAATTGATGCAATCATTGCAAAAAAACTCATTGCTATAAAGAGAAGCGGAAGAAATACTATGTCAAGATATTTTGATGCAAACAAAACCATGAATGAAATAGAAAACCATGATAATGAAAACACTGCTGAAGAGAATAAGAGCATTTTGTAATTTGCTGACAACCGACAAAGCTGAAAACGATACTTTACTTTTGACAAAAATTTCTCTTCTTTTACAAAACCATAAATAAGAACAGCTCCTATTAAACTAGGTATAGCAGCAAGGAAAAATATCTCCCTATAGCCTATGTACATAATTAAAAAAAATGCAATGATAGGACCCAAAAAAGCGCCAAAATTATCAGCAGCTGTCAATATCCCAAATGCTTTTCCCCTTTTCTTCTTGCGTGTAATATTACTGAGCATAGCATCTCTTGGTGGATCTCTCATCTTGCCCATTCTATCCATTATTTTAAACGGCACTAGCCATGAAAAAAACTGACTCAATGCATATCCAATCCTTGCCAAACCAGCCAATAGATAACCAAGCCAGATAAATATCTTTCTTCTTTTAAATCTGTCAGAAAAATAACCAGCAGGAAATTTTACAGACTGTGATATTGCATCACCAAGACCGTCTAATAATCCAAGAAATGCAACAGGTGCTCCTAGTATTGATGTCACGAATAATGGCCAAAACGGTCTAACCATATCAGAACCAATATCATTCAAAGCAGAAGCCAGTGAAAAAGACTTCAATTCTCCATTTGATTTTTTTATCCTTTTCATTATAATACCTTGATTTCCTGTAATAAATACTACATCATTTTCATTGTCCGATTCTCAGCCAAATCCATTACCATGCTCCATACATCAACACCAACTGCATTAACAGATTCCTGCGTTGTATCAAAACTTGCATTTGCTTCTAGAAAATAGAGGGCTCCATGGCAGTCCCTTGCTATATCTATTCCTGCAACATCAGCACCGATTGCATCCAACACAGTTTCAGCCATCTTAATCACATTATCATCATAGTTTATTATTGGTGTAATAATTCCATTTCTACTAAGATTTGTCAAATAACTTCCACTAGAAGCATTACGATAAAATCCTCCGAGAAAAACAGGAATTTCAGTTTCTGGATCACGACACACCCATATTCTCATATCTCTAAAACACCCATCCTCATTTGTTTCTAGCTCTATGTAATCCTGAACCAAAACAGCCGAACTATCTGTAAAACTAATCTCAGCTTTTCTTAGCTCATCTATATTATTTATCACAAAAACCCCCTCACCTCTTCCTCCATATGGTTTTTTTATGACAAATGGATATCTTATTTGTCCTTTTAGAGAATTCCAGACACTCTTGATACCATGAACCAAAACAGAATTAGGTACAGAAATATTATTCTGCCTCATCACAAAATGTGTTCTGAATTTATCCTGAGAAATGAGTAAAGATCTTGCAGAATTAATCACAGGAACTCCAATGCTCTCAAAATACTCAAGTAATCTAAAATAAGCATCAGTAACATCTTCTCTGAAAGAATTTATCTCTGCACGAGAGATAATAACATCATATTTTAAGACACCGTCTCCAAGAACAATATTCAATGGATTTATTATTTCTACAACATGTCCCCTTGACCGCCCAATTTCAATCAGTCGCTGTTCAGCATACCCAATTTTATCATGTTTGAGTATACCAATCAACAAACCAGAAATTCTAAACCTACCAACATCTAGACAATTCAAACATTCCTTGTTTCAGGTCACCACCATGTCCAGACATATTTATTCCTATACATAATAAACATCCAAAGAATAAAAACACATAATTAGTATAACTCAGCCCAATCAAACATTTCCTAGATTCTTTGATCAATGATATAGCTAACCCACAAAAGAATCAATATTATAATTTGTGGTTTGCTATACATGGTGAACTCATAGAGTTCACCTGTACAGGTTGAACTATGTTCAACCATGTATGTGAACCCAATGGTATCATATCCTGAATCTTTATTGGGTTCACTATATATAATAACAATGTCAAGAAATGAAAGGTTTTTATACTATTGCTTTATATTTATTCTATATCATCGACTATTCTCTGGAAGAGAGTAGCTATTTGTACCATGACTGGTTATGAAATAATCAGTTATTGATATCATGACTGGTTTGATTTCAAATCAGTTATTTTCAAAAATAGACGGGGTAAATTCAAATGATATTATTAATTTCAATTTTAGTTGGATTGTTATCATTGGTATTTTCAGGATTTCTTATTTTTAACATAATGAGACAGCCAGCTGGAGACAAAAAAATGCAATCAATTGCTCTGGCAATCCAGGAAGGAGCTTCTGCATTTCTAAAAAGACAATATATGACAGCAGCAGTCTTTGTGGTTGTTTTAGGAATAATATTCTTTATTGTACTAGGTCCAATAGCAGCACTATCATTCGTGTTAGGAGCATTCCTATCAGCACTAGCAGGATATATTGGAATGATGATATCTGTTAGAGCAAATGTAAGAACAGCAGAGGCAGCAAGAACCGGCATAGGAAAAGCATTGAAAATAGCATTTAATGGAGGAGCTGTAAATGGATTTGCAATAGTTGGTCTAGGGCTATTAGGAGTAATAGGATTATACATGACTTTTGGTGATCCCAATCTTATTATAGGATTTGCATTTGGTGCTTCTCTAATATCATTATTTGCTCGTATTGGTGGTGGTATATTTACAAAAGCAGCTGATGTAGGAGCTGATCTAGTAGGAAAAATAGAAAAGGGTATTCCAGAAGATGATCCTAGAAACCCAGCTGTTATTGCTGACAATGTTGGTGATAATGTAGGAGACTGTGCAGGAATGGGTGCTGATTTATTTGAATCATATGTGGTTACATTAATAGCAGCAATGCTAATAGCTGTTTCAGTATTTGCAACAGCTACAAATTATATTTTATTCCCAATAGGAATGGCTGCAATAGGAATAATTGCATCCTTTTTAGGAACATTTTTTGTAAGAACATCTGAAAAAGGAGAAAAAGCAGTCTGGTCTGCTTTATTTAGAGGATTTTTAATCACCACAATATTAAGCATCATTGGATTTGCTGCACTTGCATATACCATGTTTTCCAACTGGACAGGTATATTTATATCAAGTTTAGCAGGTCTTGTAACAGCATTCCTAATTATGCTAATAACTGAACACTTTACATCAAAAAACAAATTTCCAGTTCAGAGCATTGCAAAAGCATCTGAAACAGGAGCAGGAACAAATATTATAACAGGAATGGCAGTTGGTCTAAAATCAACCATATTACCAGTACTTGTAATATGCTGCGCTATTCTAATTTCATTCCATGCAGCAGGCATCTATGGTATTGCAATCGCAAGCATGGGTGTTTTAGCAATCACAGCAATGGTCATGAGTATTGATACCTATGGTCCTATTTCAGACAATGCAGGTGGTATTGCTGAAATGGCTGGCATGCCTAAAAATGTAAGAGAGATAACAGATCCTCTAGATGCAGTTGGTAATACAACAAAGGCAACAACAAAAGGAATTGCCATAGCATCTGCTGCTGTTAGTGCGCTAGCACTATTTGCCGCCTATGTAGAAATCGTACACCTACCTGTAATAGACATAATGCAAACACCTGTACTAGTTGGTCTATTGATAGGAGCAGCATTACCATTCTTATTTTCTGCATTTTGTATGCAAGCAGTTGGAAATGCAGCATTTTTAATAGTCAAAGAAGTTAGAAGACAATTCAAAGACATAAAAGGAATAATGTCTGGAAAAGGAAAACCAGACTATGCAGCCTGTGTTGATATTGCAACAAAAGGCGCTTTGAAAGAAATGATTGCACCAGCACTATTAGCAGTACTATCACCAATAGTAGTAGGATTTGTACTAGGTCCAGCTGCATTAGCAGGACTAATAGGCGGTGTTATTGCATCTGGTCTTGTATTAGCACTATTCCTATGTAACTCAGGAGCATCATGGGATAATGCAAAAAAATACATTGAAGATGGTAATCATGGTGGTAAAGGCAGCGACGCCCACAAAGCAGCAATAGTAGGAGACACAGTAGGAGATCCATTTAAAGACACAGCAGGCCCTGCAATCAACCCACTGATAAAAGTAGTTAGTACAATATCAATTCTACTAGCTTCTGTATTTTTACTTTTCCATGTTTTGGCATAATTTCTTTTTATAGTAATAAACAATACTAATTAGAATATAATATTATTGTTTTTACTATATGTACGAAGCATATTCAGTCTAGAAAATTATGCTTCGTAATATAGTTCTTAGCAAACAAAAATAGAATAAGTTTTATATACTAATCATAATAAATATCATTAGAATCGGAGGAATAACAAATGAAGATTAAAATGAATAATATTATTGTGGTATCTATTATTTTTCTAATACTAAGCATTGTTACAATATCAGGCTGTGTACAACAATCCAATACAATTTTACCTGGATATGATCAAACACCATCTACTTCAGAAAATTTTCAATATGAAATTAGCCAATGTGAAGGAACCATGAAACTAGGAGAAGAATCATTGGATGCTGTTGCAAATGGTAATTCCATAAATTTCAAACAAATAATGAACTCATATTGCAACACTGATAAAGATAATCTAAAATTAACCTACACTATACAAGAAAGTACAATAGAAGTTACTGAACTTTTTGATGCTTCTGCAATTGCCAACTGCATCTGTCCATTTAATATCACAGGAAAAATTGAAAATATAAAACCTGGAAAATATGATGTGATATTTAATTATGAAAACAAATACACTTCTGAGAACAACATACTCAAAACCATGCAAATTGAGATCAAATAAAACCAATATTAAAAAGACTCTATTTCTAAAAATAGATATAAAGTTCTATTAAAATTTGTTATAAATAGTTTACAGCTGTTAAATAATTCATGGCATATGACTTGGTTGCTAATCGAGAGATTGTAATAAGACCTTATAACATAGAATCAGAACCAGATGCCCGCTGGCACAGGATTAAACTCTATACACTAAAATCCTATAGAGATATTATCGGAGATGCCACTGATGCCAATGTTGTTTTATCCAATGCTCTTAAACAATATCCTGAAATAGCCAGAGATCATTTGTTTTCCATAGCATTTGCCTTTGGATTTGAAAAAAACAACAATCCTGTAGAAGGGATTGATATCTTTTCCTGCCGTCTTAAAAAATGGGAAAATGAACCAATATATGACAGCTGGACATTTGAAAATGGTGTCTATATTCCAAGAGAAAATGGCAATTTTTATGGAACTGAAGCAATGATATTAGGTAAAGAAGAAGAATTGCGAAGACAAACAGAAGACCCTAAATCATTTCTAGCAACATGGCCTGAGATATAAATAATCTAACTAAATAAGATTTAGCTATTAATAATTATACTCAGACTAAGATTTTGACACAATACAGAGCAAATACCTGCCAAAACCACCGCAATCTTTAAATATAACCTATTCTACATAATATTTAGACATATTAGAATATTATGTAGCTATTATGACTATTCTGCGAAGCAGAATAGCTATTTATTATGACTGATTTGAGAAACAAATCACTATATCTATAACATATCTGAGCAAAGCCCTCATGAGTGATGATTATGAACTGGGAAAAAATTGCAAAACGATTGACAGGACTGCAGACAATATCAAGCATAATGAAAATACTTAGTATTGAGAAAGAAACTACTATAAACTATATACACGAACTGCGAAAAAGAGGCTATATTAAAACAAGCAGAGGAAAGAACATGATTCGTATATATGAGATATCTACTTTGCCTAGAACAGAGCTCGGCTTTCCAGGCCTTTATGATACAATAAACAAATACTCTAGAGTAAAGATAATAGCTCCTTTTAAACACCGTGTACATGACAAGGAATTGTCAGTAGAAGAAGCTATTTCAATGGCAATAGATACAAGGGATTACAGGACCATCTTAGCAAGCCTCGAACTGTTCAGGCATGTAAAAGATTGGAAAAATTTATATCATTATGCAAAAAAACATGGCACAGGAAAATATATAGGAGCCCTATATGATACAGCTAGAACATGTGTAAAAACAAGAAAAATAGACAGGCGTATTGAAAGAAATTTGCTAAAAATGCCTATTAAAGAAAAATATATTATAAAAAATCTTCGTGGCAATGATTTCAAAAACATTGAAAAAAAATGGGATGTTTTCATACCATTTAATAAAGCTGATTTAATGAGGTATAAAGAATGATTGGATTAGAAGAACAGCTAAGCCTTTTTAAGCTAATTGGCACAGAACTAAAAAAAAGAACAGAAACCATAGTTATAGGAGGCTCTGCCATGCTTTTTTATGGCGCAAAAACAGCTACAAAAGATGTTGATATTGTTCTCTCTGAAGAAGATAGAAAAAAAATTGTCAAAATCCTTGAGAAAATTGGATTTGAAAAGCGCAAAATCATGTTGGATGAAAAACAAATCACTAAAAACAAGCCTGTGTTGATGACAAGAAATGAAATGCGTCTTGATTTGTTTAGCGAAGAGATATTTTCATTCAAAATATCAGAGAATATCCTTGCAAGAGTAAAGGAAATGCATGAATTTGGAAAGTTTGTAATAAAGATCATAAGCCCTGAAGACATTATATTATTAAAATGCGCAACTGACAGGACTGGTGATAGAATTGATGCACTAAGCATTATAAAAAGATTTGATATAAATTGGGATATCATAATACAGGAATGTCTATGGCAAACAGAACATGGCAAAAAGATGTTTGTAGTATTTCTTCTTGATTTTATTGAAGAAATCAATGACATAGAAAACATCATACCAAAAGAGATTATTAAAAAAATTAGAAA
>JAZDMZ010000099.1:0-8787 GCA_043800495.1 Candidatus Aenigmatarchaeota archaeon | reverse complement strand
TTTTTCACATATATACCAGGTTCTATGGTCAACACCATCCCTTCCTGTAAAACATCATTGCTCAAAGATGATATTCTTGGATATTCATGCACAGCCAGACCAATTCCATGACCAAGAGCTGTTATAAAGTATTTTTGTAATTTACCTAATCGTTTTCTAACAGCTTTATCAATATCAGCAACCTTTACACCATGCTTTAGCATGGATTCTGCATCACCAATTGCCTGCAAAACTATCTTTTCATATTTACTGCCAACTGTTCTGGTTGTATCAGTATTGTACATTTCATTTATAATCCCAAAATCAACCAATATAGGATATTCAGTTATCTTACCATCAGCCACATGATGAACATCAATAATATTATCCTGTGTAGCCACATTAGTAGAAAACGATGGATATACACCATGTTTAGCCATCTCTAATTCAATTCTAGCTTTTGTAACAATCTCCTCATGATGCTCATGTAAGAATGGTTCAAATTTTTTATAAATCTTTCCAACCAATGCACAATTATTTTTTATTATTTTAATCTCCTGTTTGGATTTTATTGCCCTTATTTTTTCCATATCACCTGTTATATCAACAAATTTTACTCCAGTTGCCTTTTTTATTAGCAATTCTATATCACTAGATATATAACTTCTATCTATTCCAAATCTGCCCTTTAGTTTAGGCAGATTTTTTATTCTCTCAACATGCTTCTGTTTCATACCACTCCTGTCACGAGTTTTCCATCCCATTGAAAACAAAGTTGGCTCATTCCTGTTAAGCACAAACAATCCCAACTGATTTGAATTTGTTGTATATAGAAAATTGGGATTTTTCATTTTATCAGGATGATTGAAAAACATAACCCCATTTAATTTATTCCTTCTAGCAACATCCTTTATTTTGTCAAACCTAACCTGCAATTCCTTTGCCATAATAATCACATATTTTAACTGATTTGGAAACAAATCAGCTATTTACATATTGACTAATTTGGAAACAAATCAGCCATTTACACAACTGCCTAATTATCAGCCGTATTAACAACACCAAAAACATCTATACCAAATCCCTTTGATTCAGCAAACTTTTTTCCAATATTACCTTTGTTTTCTTTGACATCATTCAAATTCAAAAAACACCAACCTTTTCTTGAAATCTTCCATCCAATATATGCAGCTGCACCAGCTTTCTCAACCCATTCATCCAGCTCAGCCAATTGCTCCTTCTGCACTGTAAAAGCTCCTGCCCTTGCTTTACATTCTATAACCACAAGCTGTCCATTTTTTGCAGCCACAATATCAGGACTAGCAAGATTTATTCTTCCAGATCTAGGAGCTCTCATAACCATCCATCCTTTTCCAGACAATTTATGCAACAATTCTAGCTCTGCAGCATATCCCTTAGCATAACTTTTTACCATAATTATTACACTCAACAGCTTTTGCGCTATATGACTATATTTAAGTTCTATCTGCTAAATAGATTATTATAGTAAAATAACTGTTCTGCTTGCAGAATAGCTATAATGACTAATTCATTACATGAATTAGCTATTTATAAAATGGTGATATACATGAGACTACAAGCACTAGTGAAAGAAGTTATGAAAACAAACGTTATTACTATAGATGTCAATTCTTCAATAAAAGAAGCTGCATTTTTAATGAAAGATAATGGAATAGGATCAATTATTGTCATTGGTTCAAAACACATCAAAGGAATTGTAACAGCAGAGGATATTGTTTACAAACATGTTGCAGATGGAATTGGCCATAATATTAGTGAAATAATGTCTGAAAAACTAATAACAATAGACCCTGATAAAACACTAGAACAGGCGTCACAGATAATGGAGAAAAACAGTATTAAAAAACTTCCTGTAATGAAAGGAGATGAACTTCTAGGAATAATAACAGCATCTGACATTGCAAGAATAGAACCTATTCTATTTGAAACTTTGATAGAACGTATGAAAATAGGCAGAAAATCTACAAAACCTTCTCCAAAAACAGGACCAACTGAACAATGTGAAACCTGTGGAAACTTCACAGACGATGTACATGAAGTAAATGGAGAATGGATTTGCTCAGACTGTGAAGATGTTGAAACAAAGGATTAGTTATCATAACTAAAGTTGCGCTAAATTTTCAAGTTTAGAATAAAATTCTCTTGTTTTGGTGTTCAGATAATCAGTCATCACTTTGGGAACAAGCCGATAGTCCATTGAATATTCATATAACCCAACCCACACATATCTGTCAATATCAGTAATAAGTTCAGGGTAGTCTGCAATCAGATAAAAAAATCCTTCTAAAAACATCGGCAACTTCTCATGAGGAACAAAATTCATGTGCACCTGCATTCCTATAAAATTTTTAACCCCTTCTGGAACCGGTGAACGCCTTATTGCTTTTGACATTATCTGCTTCTGTTGTTGAATTGTCAGATCTAGTGTATATAGTCTGTTGATTGCTTGGTGATCAACTGTGTCATAACTATGCTGTCCACAACATCCATATAATGTGAAGATAAAAGGCGATTTATTAAGCAAATAAATAACATTCCTTATATCAACAACATCTCCAATTCTTCCTCCATCTATTGGTTCAGTTGTATCTTTTAGTTTGTACATTATCTCATTTACTTCATTCTTTTCTTGCATTAAGTCAAATAAAGGTCTGTCTAAAAGCATTTCTTGAACTTTTTCCATAAACACAGCTAGAGAACAATCTCCTGCGCCAAATATTTTAATTTCTCTATTTATCTTCAGCATGTTTTTAGTTTGCCAGTAACATTTATAAATATGCGGTCTAATGTATACTCATTAGCCTACCACTTCTTTATGGTGCATTGTAATGCAAAATCTATTTCTATAGCAAAAAGCATATATTATTGATAATTATGGAAATAGAGTCGCACAGAATGCTCCTAATTTCCATAACAGCTTATAAATGCAAACAGTGATATTATGGAAATAATAAAAAATAGTGTCTATGAAAAGCATTATGTCATAGAAACTGGAGAATCATATGATCTAGCAATGGAACTTGTAAACTACATGCATGCATTTGGCGAAATAAATGTAACAAAAAACATTGTTTCTACAAATGGCCCTAGAAAAGACGCTCATCTACACTTTTATCTAATAAGAAAATTTGACAAATATTCAAAGCTTTTCTTCCTATTCAAAATGCACGCAGATATCACCAATAAAAGACTCCATATCAGCGCACTTGGTCTAAACCAACTGCAAATACCAATAGGAGATGAGCTTGGTGGTGTATTCCAAGAATGGTATATGAAAGAGGTTCAGCCAGATATTCATAAAAAAGCTGTAAAAATCATAAAAGAGATTACTCAAAAATTTGAAAAATACCTTGAAGAAGTGTCATCAACACCTGCTTCATAAATGGCTCTTTAAATACTTTTTATTTTACCATATTATTAGGTATCATAACTAATTCATAAAATTGGTTATCATGACTAGAATTCTGAAAAGAGTTCTAGCTATCAGAAACAGATTACACACCTACGGGTTCACATTCATATTATTTAGTTTAGCTGCACTGCAGCAAAATAGATTGTATCCATGTAACTAGATAGCTAGGTCTGTTTCTGAATAGCATAACTATCTGAAAGATAGCTATTTGATATGATAACTGAGCAAAGTTATATGACTATTCTCAAAAGAGAATAGCTATTTGCGAAACAAACATCAACTACATTAGTCAGTGTTTGTTTACACACTGCAACCAACCAGACAAACTGATGGTATGCACTGTAAAATATCAAAAACGGTGATAAACATGGGAAAATTAGCACAAAATTTTGCAAAATATATGATTTTTGCACACCTTGATGCAACAGGTATAGTTGAAAAACCTGATGTGATAGGTGCTGTATTTGGTCAAACAGAAGGTCTTATTGGACAAGATCTTGACCTAAGAGAACTTCAGAGAACAGGAAGAATTGGAAGAATAGAAGTACACATAAGAAATATAAAAGGTGCTTCAACAGCAGAAATAACAATTCCATCAAGTCTTGATATTAGTGAAACCTCACTAATAGCAGCTTCAGTAGAAACCATTGAAAAAGTAGGTCCTTGTGATGCAAAAATAACAATAACAAAAATAGATGATGTTAGATCACACAAACGAAAATTCGTTGTTGACAGAGCAAGAGATCTAATGAAATTACTAATAGACGAGGGTGGACCTGATTCTGGAAAACTATCTGATATGGTAAGAGAATCTGTTAGAACCTATGAAGTGGCAAATTATAAAGGCCTATCCTGTGGCCCAGGTATAGCAGAATCTGATGAAATTTTCATTGTAGAAGGCCGTGCAGATGTTATAAATCTATTGAAAAATGGAATTAGAAACTGCATTGCAATAGAAGGGTCAAAAGTACCAGAAGGTATTGTAGAACTTACAAAACAAAAAATGACCACAGCCCTATTAGACGGTGACAGAGGAGGAGATCTTATCCTAAGAAAACTCTTTGAAGTTGGTGCAGAACTAGACTTTGTAGCAAGAGCAGACGAAGGATTTGAAGTAGAAGATCTTTCTAAAAAAGAACTGTTCAAAGCAATTAGATCAAAAACCTCAATAGACCAAATTCCAAAACAAGGAATTGCGCAGGACTTTAAAAACATAAGAGAACAAAAAGAAAAAACTGTTGAAAAAAAGGAAATGGATGAGGAAACTAAAAACTCATTCCTAGCACTATTAGAAGATCTAACAGGAACAAGAGCAGTCTATATCCTAGATAAAGAGAACAATATCCTAACAAAGGCACCATTGAGTGAACTAAACACAATCTTGAATGATTTCAAGAATGCCAATTCCCTTGTGTTAGATAGCAAAATCAACCAATCACTAATAGATATGGCAATACAGAAAAAAATATCTATCCTAGTAGGTGTTGACTATTCAGAACAAGTAAAAACGCCATCATCAATGACAGTCCTAACAATGGAATCTCTAAAATAATTTCACATTTGTTTTTTTATTTTAACAAATTTATTATAGTAGAATGCATAACTATTTAGAACATAATTATGCATTCTGCATATAGTATGTGTCACAATAATATTCTAGTTATAGTGCAAGACATAACTTTCTAGAACAATATTATAGTTATGTCTTCACATACAAGGCAAAGTAAATCTTTGCCTGTACAGATGAAACTGAGTTTCATCATGTATAGTAAGGACAAAAATATAATAACTCTACTTAGTTTTGTCCATTACTATAATTATGACACATACTATAAATGAATTAGTTATTTTTGAATAGCTAGATTTTTTTATTCAACCCTTCCACAGACTAGGATATTGATCCATTAGTTTTTTATAATCTGTTATGTATTTTCCTTCCTTTTTCAATAGCTCTCGAACCAATATCTGAACCATTCCTCTTGGCTGAGCTTTTAGTTCAAGTACTTCTTTTATACTCTGACAAAGTGGTGTTGCCTTCAACACTGCTTCATTTACATCACCTGAAACAAGAAAATGCACAATTTCTCCTTTACACATCTCCGGATCATCCAATGATAACATATTTCTACATGCAACTGGTCTGACTGGATATATTGTACAAACATGTTCACTAAGAAATGGACATGGATTATTTTTTGCATTATATTTTTCTATATATCTTACAGTATCATCTGATAATCCTCTTTTTCCAGATAAGCCTGCTATCATTGACTCTCTCATTCCAATATCATACTCTTCTACACTTCCTGCCAATTTTCTCCAATCATCGTATTTTGATAATGCTAATTTAGTTATATCATCATTATCCCTGAGAAAAAGATATATCAAAAGCGCTTCTTCTAATGCACTGCTAACAGGCTGATGACAACATATATCACAACCTTTATAACATGTTACTGGATCACCTTTTTCCTCTGCCAATCTTCTTGCTATTTTTATAACATCATCAAAATAATCATAGAACACATCCATTATAATTCCTGATTTATACATTCTTCCATCAAGACTTTCATTAATAATAGGTATTCTAAGGTCTTTGCCATCATAAAGATATTCTCTTACACTCCTTTCTAGCACACGATGACTATCTACTTTTCTCAACAATACTGACATCAATAGACATTGATAATAGTGTATTTATAACAATCTCTTGCTCATTTTGCACTATTTTAAGCTTTTCTATTGATAGGATTTCTATGATATTGGATAAAACTTTAGACAATCTAAAGAACGAATTCATGAATGAAAAGCTAAAATCATATCTTCTAGAAGAAGAGCTCTTTAAACTTCTAAATGACTGGGAACAGGCAAATAAAATTGCAGCAGAATGGCGCCTAGAACTAATGGAGAAAAAATCAGGAAAATCATTATCTATGATTAAAAACAGCTATGTTTCAACAGCCAAACTTTCACATAAAGGTGAAAAAAGTGTTGGCATAGAACAACAAATAGGCGGTGCAGTAATACCACTGGCACTGGCAGGCCCATTAAAAATAAATGGTGAATATGCAAAAGGAGAATTCTATATTCCAATAGCAACAAACGAAGCAGCATTAATAGCAGGTCTACAAAGAGGAATAAAAGCTGTAAATGAATCAGGTGGCATGGATGTTGTTATGACAAGAGATCATATGGCCAGAGCACCTCTTATAGAATGTATAAACATCAGTCAGGCAAAACAAGTCTGTGAAGAAATACGAAATAAAAAAGATTTATACAATCATATGAAAACAGCTGCAGAAGCAGATTCAAAAGTAAGTAAACTATTGGATATCCAACCATTTCAGCAGGGAAGAATGATACACATGCGATTCCTCTTCCAAACAGGAGACAGCATGGGAATGAATTCTGCAACAAAATACAGTGCAAATGCTATAAAAATTTTAATAGAAAAATATCCTAATATTAAAATGATCAGTCTAACAGCAAACATGTGTTCTGATAAAAAAGCCTCTCATATAAACATACTTCTAGGAAGAGGAAAAAGCATTGAAGTTGAGACAATGATATCACCAGAAACAATCAAAAAAATATTCCGTGTTGACATAGAATCTGTTGCAAAACTAAACTATCATAAAAACTACAGAGGATCTGCACTAGCAGGAACAATATCTGGATTTAATGCAAATGTGGCAAATACCATAGCAGGAATATTCATAGCAACAGGTCAGGATGCTGCACAAATAACAGAATCCTCATCATGCTTCACAAGCGCAGAGGTTATTAATTTGCCTGAACAAAGTGAAGCTAGAGGCACAATTGAACACAGTGAAAAACCAGCCATCAACGCAAATGAGCAAAAAAATAAAATGCTTCATTTTAGTGCATCGTTTCCATGTCTAGAACTTGCCACAACAGGTGGTGGTACTGACTTTGGAACAGCCAAAGAATGTTTAGAAATTCTAGGTTGTCATGGTCCTGGTAAAACACCAGGAGACAATGTAAGAAAACTAGCTGAAATAATTGCAGCTGCAGCAGCCTGTCAAGATCTAAATCTTCTATGTGCAGAATCAAATACCTATGAACTAGCAGACTCCCACATACGCCTAGCCAGAGGAGAAAAGCTCTGTTCTTCTAAAAAATAATTCATGTGATACAATGGGCCAGTTATCTGAAAATCAAATGATAGAAACATTAAAAAAAGATCCACATTTTGTTGCTATTCATTATTTTAATTTTGATGGCAGTTATCCTGAAATAAATCTTAATTTATGGGAAGATGATTATAAAACAGCAACAAAACAAACCATTGAAATCTTTAAAGAATATATAGGAAATCCTTTAATAGAGGATGATTTCATTGATCATGATATAAAATCTAAATGGATATATACATTGAGAGATGTTTATCCATGGTTCAAAGAGTTTTATATAAAAAATGCATTGAGAGTGAACAGAATTTCTATGCTTATGTATAAGCAAAGGAACCTTACCAATGGATATCATGGAACAAATAAAGATGAATTAACACGATTGACCAATGATTTGTTTACTAACATCCATCGCGACAATGGCTATAACACATTTCCAACAAAAAACAAAATCACTGCTGTATCAGAACTGCAGAAAAAAGTCTATGGATTATTATGTTTTCTATCTGAACAATCCCAATCAGAAAAATAAATTTATCATGTAGTAATTATTTCCGTATTTCATGTGTCTCAAGATATTTTTCTACCATATCTCCAGGAACCTGAACTGTTGTCTCACCACTAAAACCATCTTCAAAAAACTTTATTTCAGTTTCCTCATGACCATAAGTAGGCCAAAGAGTATATACCCGGTTTTGTTCCAAATGTCCAGCATAGCCTATATCATGCAAGAATCTAGACAATTCATCTACTTGTATAGTACGATCATTGTTTCTATCAATAACACCATAAGTTTTTTCTCGTAAACCCAAACTATATTTTTTCTCTGCTTCTGATCGCGGAGCAACAACCAATAAAGCATAAAGAAGAATACTACATCCCATAAGACCCAGTGTTCCCAGAACTTTCCAACCTTCTTTTTGTTTTGGTGTCATTTTATAATACATATAGGTATTTACTGCCTGAACCTTTTATTGTTTATTATGACTAAGTTTGTAACAAAATCAGCTATTGGCTATCTACAACCCAGCCTCTAATGCAGCACCTAGAATTATCAAAAACTCTGCAAGAATAACCCAGACTAAAACATCTTTACCAGCCTCTTTAAACTCCTTTGACATAAATTCTTCTCTAAGCAACGCAATTGATAATATTCCTCCAGCAATTCCAGCAAAGAAATATCCTGCTATCTCAGGAATTGCA
>JAZDMZ010000067.1:0-6828 GCA_043800495.1 Candidatus Aenigmatarchaeota archaeon | reverse complement strand
TATAGTGCAAGACATAACTTTCTAGAACAATATTATAGTTATGTCTTCACATACATGCAGAAACTATGTTTCTGCTGTACAGATTGAACTATGTTCAATCATGTATAGTAAGGACAAAAATATAATAATTCTAATTAGTTTTGTCCATTACTATAATCTTTGAAAATTCTTTGGTAGTATAGACTTTATTTTTTAGATCTGGAATACGTTCAAAATGATTTTTATTTAATGTAAGCAGATAATCAGAATTAGTTATTTTAAATGTAGCTGCTATTACAACATCCTGATATTCTATAATATCACCATCAGCAATGAGATAAGCAAGGTATTGAGCTGTCTTTTCCGCTATCTTAGCATCCAGATCTATCCAAAGAAACTGACCTAATATACGTTTTGCTTCTAAAACAGAACTCTTAAAGTCTTTTCTTAAATACGAACCTGTTAGTATTTCAGAAACGCTAACAGTACTTACTAATATCCTATGGTCATCATCAATTAGTTTTTTCAATACATCTATAACTTCCTTGTTTCTCCTATCTATTTCAACAATCACAGATGTATCTAATATTATATTCATACAATCAGCTCACTCAATTATACCAAGTCTTTTTAATCTATCCTTTTCATCGGTTCTTAGTTTCCTCATTGTTTTGTCAAATCTCTCAGGAAGAAAGTCTTCAAAGTTATCAAACACTTCTGAATTTCTCTTGCTAATCATAAGCACATCACCTTCTATATTCAATGTTACAACATCTCCTTCCATGACATGCATTTTCTCTCTTATTTCTTTTGTTAGTGTTATCTGATTTCCTCTTGTCACAATACTTTCCTCTGGCATCCAATCACCTATAATACTATGTATATTAGTATTTAAATAGTTTACTAATATTTATAGTAAATTAGAAGTGTATAAAAGGTCTCATAACTTCGAATATAGTACAAGACATAACTTTCTAGACTTAATAACATAATATTTATGTCTTGTACATATAGTAAGGACAATATATCATACTCTAAATAGTATTGTCCATTACTATACTCCATTGAGAAATGTGAAAATATATCAGCAAACATCACAAGAACTAGTCCTAAATCTTTCCAATTTTTGCAGATCTCTACAGGCTTCTGCAAAATCCTTTGTACCTGCCAACGATTTTAAACATAGCTCTTCCTGTAATGTTGCAGTAATACTACAACCCTGTCCACAATAGGTTAAACATGCACCAGGTGCTCTTGTTGAAAATTTGGTATCACATGCAGCTATAAAATTAGGACTAGATATAGGAATTGCTCTCATAAATGCTAATTTATCAGATGCTTTTTGCATCTGATTGCAAAGATCTGTACACTGGCTTGCAAATACTCTTTCAGCCTCTGCCTGATTCATTTTAGAACCAGCTGTTGATATAAAGAACAGTGCAACTGTTACCAAAACTAATAAAATCACTACAATTATTGCAATCATTTTAACTGGCAGGTTCATAACATTTCCTCAAATTTATAATATTTCTAATTTTAGTGTTATCTCATCGATATTTTAGCCACAGACTAAACTCTCTAAAAGCATCAGCCAGTCTATGTCTTAGTACTATCAGTGTTGCCACAATAGCAGCAATCACTATTATCAAGATAACAAGTGTATAATCTGTGGTATCTATGGTTGGAACATAACCATCATCATAGATTGCCTTTGCATTATATATCTCAAATTCTGACATTGTGGTTATGTTTAATTCAGAACTATCAATAGTGAGTTCAACACATCTTACATCCTTTTTCTGGAATGACAAGATATACCAATTCTTTGCATACATAAGGTTTGATTCAGTTGTCAGTGGATAAAAGTCAAGACAGTTTGAACTCAGAGCTAGTTTTATTGCACCAGGTCTTCCATATAATGAATATATTCCTATACTGTCTATTGATTTCAAATCACCAAGATCTGCTGTAATAACAGGTCCTGTTTCATAGGTTGCCCAATAGGTTCTTTGTATATTATCAATAAGATTTTCTTCTGAATTAGGGGCTTCATAGGAAGTTGCTGTAATAAATTTTATACCTAATCTATCTCCTGCTCTTGAAGAAGGCTCTGGTAATATCATGTCAGCATATGGGTCTGTTATAATCATTTTCTTCTTTTTAACATCAAATATTTCAACTGTCTTTACTATCATGCTTGTATTATCCTTCACAACAGCATAGTATTCATAGGTTCCTGCTGGTATATCAATAACATAGTCACATTCATAGCCACCATTTGTTTCAGCCAATATACACAAGAGTTTATTGCAAAACTCATCAAGACAGATATTTTTTTCTATTATTCTATCTTCTTCTGGATCAGCTATCATTGCAGAAAATGTTATCAATGAACCCTCTTCTGCCAACATAGGTGATGCTGATACAGATACCTGAGGATGTGAATATGATCTATCTGTTACAGTGAGATTAGATTTTGATTTTGCATCTGTTCCTGTTCTCTGACTTGTTGCAATAATTGTCAATGTTATTGTTTCATCCATTATTCCAGCAGGAACATCTAACCTAACAAGAATATTAGCATTTTTATTTTCTGCAAGAGATATTTTCTTTGGTTCAATAGAAATATCCCAGTTTTTATTAGCCTCGATTTTTATAGTATAATTATCAGACACAGCTCCTATATTAGTAATGTTATATCCAAGCTGTTTTACCATGCCTGCCTGTAATCCAGCTGTTGAAAATACAGGATCTATTTTAAAATTAAAATTCTTTACAAATACAGGAGAAACGGTTTCTATAATACTCTTGTATTTTGCACAGAAATAATAGGTATCATCAGCCAATGCAATGGTATCTATTCTTAGTGTACATACACCAGATGTGCATTGCATTTTCTCCCATTTTCCATCTGCGCATTTTTTATTAGCCTTACTATATGAGAATTCTATCTGATCAGTGCCAATTGCATTAACCTCTGCTGTTATTATTCCTTTAATTTTTGATGTTGAGGAAGGACGATTTATTGTAATATTAACAGGTGTTATAAGAGGAGCAGCTGCCTTTATGTTAAATACATATTCTGATGTTATCACATGGTTTTCACTATCAGATGCATATATGTAAAACATATGGGTTCCTGTGTAATCATCAAATGTATCATATGAACAATAATATCTCTCATTATCATCTGAGTTCATATTACAATATACCTGAGAACAATTATTGTCTTTGCACACCTTTGCGGTTATACTATCTCCTTCCTTGTCAGATAAAAGAACATTGAATTGAATCTCATTTCCTAGCTCAACCACATCTGGCTCAGACACATGTCTTATGTATGGAGCATGGTTTGAATTAGATCTTACCACAAATCCATTGGCAGTTTCTAATGATTTTTTACTTGACATTATCTTTGCCCTTGCTACCATTGATTGATATTCAGCAATATTAGGAACACTTGAAACTATGTTAACAGTTTCTGATTCACCTGGTGCTAGATTTATCAACATCTTTGCAAGAGAAACATTCCACTTATCAGATGATATTGTTATAATAAATGTATCTGATTTTCCTCCTGTATTCTTAATAAACAATGGATATTGGAAAATATCATTTGCAGTCACATAGCCTGCTGAAGAAAAACTATTTACAGCAAAATCATAGTTCTTTACATTTACAAATATTGATTTTGTGATTATTCTATCAGCTTCTGCTTTTGCGCATATATAATAACCCTTATCCTCCAGCAAAGTAGTATCCCAATTTAATTTACATACATTTCCAGTGCAAAACATTGGTTCATATTTTTCATTAACACAGTCCTTTGTTTCAGAAACTGCTAAACTAGTTATACCAAGGCCATTTAATCCTATTTCAACAGGAACAATTCCTTTTACATAACCTGCTTCAACAGGATGCATAAATACAATTCCTGTCAGTGGAATTGGTTTATCTGATCTATAGCAATATACATAGGATTCATTAGAACAATATAGACTATTGTCAATACCATATACATTTGATGTTATTCTTATCACACCATCCTGATTTATTGATTCTGAATCAATATATGAATAAGAATCATATCTCTGACTTTTTTTAGATCCTATAAAAACATCTGACCATGCTCCTCCATACCAGTCTATTCCTGCAAATATGCTAAATGCATTTGTTCCAGAATCATAGATACATGATTTTGAAACAATCCTATTATTACATCCTGTTGTAGAAGTGCATGCCTTTTGATCTAGTTTACAGCAAACCTTTCCTCTCAGACAACCATCTGTTCCCAAAGCAGTTGCACCATAGCAAGGTGGTGGAAATTCTTTATCACTACACTCTGCATATTGTCTGCATTCAAAAAATCCATTTGATGTGGTTCCACCACAAACAGGCTCATCTATTCTTTCCCTTGATGAATATTCTTTCATATAAACAATCATATTATTCTGGTTGTCTCTTAGAATAGTATAGTATTGATGAAGTCCAGAACTCTCTCTCACATCATATAAACAACTTAATTTATTACCATCTATGGCAAGTATGCACATTTTTTCATTGCATTCAATGTCCTTACAAACATCTTTCTGTGATATAAAATCATTTTCTCTGTCACCAACACTATCAGCAGTTATTGATAATACACTGCCTGTATCAACAACATCAGGATTATGATTTAAATTAACTATAAATGGTTCTCTGTTTGTTGTCTCTGATGGAATAAGTTTTGTAGTACTTTTTATAATATCCTTTGATTTAACACTAATTATAAAATCAGCCTGACCATCAGATTTAGCAGCAATCTTTGCAGTTATATTTACCCTATCTCCTTTATTCAATTCTATTACAGTTTGTTTATCAACAAGCCTGCCTGCTACTGTTAAACCTATCAATTGATATTCACTTGGAAGAGAGGTTGATATCTCAAAACTTGTTTTTTTGCCATTATTTTTTAAACTATAATCCAAATCAATTGTAGAACCCTTTGAAATTGTCAATGATCTGTATATTGGATTTAACTCAAATCTATAGTTATCAACATATACTAATCTAGAGCCTATTTTTTCCTGATTATTTTCAATAGCCTTTACACAGACAAAGTATTTTCCATCTTCTACCAATTCAGTATTCCATGAATATACAAATGTCCCGCTTGTGGAAGGATCTTTTTTCATCTGATTATATGAAACAGCTGCACATGATGCATCTGTTCCTATTCCAAACAGTGCAACAGGAGATCCTCTTACATAAAGATCTGCTTTTACAATTATTGTTCCTGCTAGATGTTCTCCTAGATATGGTGTTAATATGTTTATTGATTCCGGCTTTGCTATTCTCAACAATACTTCTTTTACAGCCCTTGTGTTTGTTGAATCAGTTGCAATAAATAATAATCTATAGTCTCCTATGGACAGTGCTGACAATCCCTCTGTATTACAGGTATAGAGATCCTGTCCCACATCATATCCCATCTCACATATTATTTTTGTACATGTCTCATCAAGACATACTTTTGTAGATAGAATTGCATCCTGATCAGGATCCTGTATCTTTGCAAATAAAGATGCTTCAAATCCCTGATCAGCAGGATCAGGGTATACTATATCAGATATTTCAGGAGCTCTCTGTATTCTTCCTGATACAACCAGTCGCTGTGAAACCTCTATTTTCTCATTATTTGAATTCACTGCACTCATTTTTAATAATGCATCTGAACCAAGTGATATAAACGGAACCGCTAATCTTATTATTAAATTCTTTTCCTCACCAGGTACAAGAGATATTTGATTTATCTCAGCATCTGCATATATTTTTGCATTCCATGAACCTACCAATGCATCCACTCCAGTACTTAGTTGAAACACATCCTTTACACCGCCTGTATTTTTTATTGTAAATACATAGTCAGTGGTCTTGCCTGCTAAAACACTTTGATTAAATGCACCTATTGGATTTAGTGTAAAATTATAATTTTCTATAGTAATAGATCGTACTGCCTTTGACTCATAACCATATCCTGATAAAAACAAACACATTTTATATTTTCCATCTGCTATTGCTGTGGTATTCCAGCTAAATATAACTGGTATTGATGAAAAACTAACCAATCTTTTTGCTGCACTGTCACATGATGCTCCATAGCCAAATTCCAGTTTCTCATAATCTCCTGTGACAACAGCAGAAATATCTCTTACTCCTTTGATAACATCATCATTACTTGGACTAATTATATCAACTGAATTTGGTTTTGGCGCTGCACTTATTGATATCATTGGTTGAAAATTATATATGTTCTGAGGAACTGCATTTTCACAATTATCCTGCAAAGATCCATAGACCACACACGAATGTATTTTCCAATCACCTGGTTTTGTCAATACCAGCTGTGATATGTATTGTTTTTTACTATTCTTTTGAATAAGTTCACACTGGCTTCTTGTCACAATCTGCTGATCATCTGGATCAACATAATTACATTCTACAAAAGCATTGATATCATAGATTGCAGTATTATTCACTAAAACTGTTGTGTTTACCTTATCAAATAAATGCATTGTTGAATTTTCTGCAAAAACAGGACTAACCATAACTAGCAAAACCAATCCAATCAGCAATATTTGTTTTTCAGTTTTCATATCATTTCCTCTCTCTTGCAAATATGTGAAAGACATGTAAGCATATTCCAGATATAGTACAAGACATAACTTTCTAGACTTAATAACATAATATTTATGTCTTGTACATACATGGAGAAACAAAGTTTCTCCTGTACGAGTGAAGTTTCACTTCACTCTGTATAGTAAGGACAATATATCATACTCTAAATAGTATTGTCCATTACTATAA
>JAZDMZ010000052.1:0-5114 GCA_043800495.1 Candidatus Aenigmatarchaeota archaeon | reverse complement strand
AAATCTGTTCATACTGCTCTGATCATTTGCATTGATGAACATAGAATTAATGGATCTTACAGTAAATTTTTCAGATACAATTAATCCTGTCAAATATTCTTTGAAATGCTTTCTAATTTGACCTGAAAATCCGAATAATTTCTCATGGTCTCTTACAACGCTTGGTATCTCAACTATTGGTAACATACTTCATTTTAGTATTAGAAACTAATTAATTTTGTGGTACTCCACTATATAAACCGCAAAAGTTCAGCAGGTTATTAGATAATTATACAATAGGAATATTTCTTGAAACAAGAGGAAGTGAACTTTTAACAGGATCATCAAGAAACTCAGATATTAAATCAGTTGGGTATAGAAACAAAGACGGAAGAATGTATTGCCCAACTGCAGAAGAAATAGTAAATGAAAGATTATATGAATTCAATTCTAAACTTTCTGGTATCAACGAAGAAATTGAATTTGGCAGCGGCATGAAAAATGACATAATCATATGCAGCGACGATGTTTCAAAATTACACGGTGCTATTTACTTTGATATGCATGATAACCTAGTATACGAAGATCTGTCAAAGAATGGATCTGATGTTAGAGATTGTGCAGGAAGAGAACAAAAAACAACAAGAGATACAGATCCTGTGATGCTTTTTCCAGTAGATTTTGAAAAAAATACAGGAAATGCTTATATAGAATTTGGTAAACCTGTTTACAAAGAACATCTTGTAAACGTTGGTCAACCTTCTGGTAAAGAGGTTCCACATTACAGATTACTAGTTACATTAGAAAAACCAGAACTTACAAAAAAAAGAACAAGAAGCAGAAAAAAATAAAGTATTGTAAATAGTATTATAGTTAATTGCATAACAAACTAGAATAAAAAATGCAATTAACTATTCAGGAGCAATCATAATTACTCTAAAGAATTGGCTATATAGAGATATTAATTATTTCTTCTCAGTTTTTATATTATCAATCTGGATTACGTCAAGATCCTTGCACTTGCACTGAACACCCAATATTCCTGATATTGATGGATTTGTTCTGCCATCATCTCCGCTTATTAATTCTTTAACATAAAGTCCTGCCTCTGTTTTAACAGTTAACTCAAACAGCTTATTATTTCTAAACATGGTTTTTATCGAGTGCACTCTTCTTTTTCTTCTTATATCAGCTCTTCTATTCATCACTCGTGTAGGAGTTCTCTGAAATATTTCTCCTATCTGTTTAAGTTTTTGCAGATCTTCTTTTTTTACTGCGCTGTCACAGACAACCAAACACCTATAGGTCTTACATGCCCTAGACTCTTTTATTTTTCTAACCTCTACTATACTAGAAAATCTAATATTTCTTACCCTAACCTGTTTTCCAATTTTTTTTGCCAATGATTTTATATTCATCGATCGTTTCATAGGTTCTAATAATTCTAATACAAATGGCCTCCATCCTAGACAGCGAGCATCTATATCCTCTCTACCTAATCCATGTAATTTATGCCCACTTGCATGAGATACTGCCATATATGGTTTTGCAACTATCTCTTCAACACTTGTCTTAAACCTCTTATCAGGCCATTTTGTCTGTGGTATTCCTCTAACCAATTTTTGATATTCAGCATATATGAAAATAGGATTTATCTGTATCTTAGCTTTTTTATTCTGCATATCCAGTAAAACAGCCACATCAGGAGCTTTTACATTAGCCTTCTTTTTCAACTTTTTCTCCAATATTTTTCCAATCTCTCTATTTAGTTCTGCTTTTATTGGTTCACAAAAATCAATTCCAGCATACTCCCATAGCATCTCTTCTCTATTATTAAG
Organism: Candidatus Aenigmatarchaeota archaeon; assembly: GCA_043800495.1. Classification (GTDB taxonomy): domain Archaea; phylum Aenigmatarchaeota; class Aenigmatarchaeia; order GW2011-AR5; family JACRAC01; genus JACRAC01. The sequence goes on along the minus strand of JAZDMZ010000052.1, from coordinate 3,297 downwards.
ATCATGAGACAGATGTGTACCAACTAGAAAAGTTTTGAATTCAATTCCTTTCAGTGATTTTACAATAACATCAGCATACTCATCCAAATTCTTGAAAACATCATTGCATATATTGCATTTTCTTTTCAATATTTTATGTTTTAGATCTTGTATATCTATTTCAAGAAAATGGAATTTAAACCCAGTAAAATTTAGCATATCTAAATGCTGTTCTCTTACTTCTAGCTTTTCCTTATCAATAGACATTGCAACCAGACTTCTAACAATCCTTCCTCTATGGCTATTATCATGGCCACTCAACAGCTGACCAAACTGTCTTCCTAGACAATGGTCACATACATAATTCTTCAGTACAATCTCAGCTTTTTCAATGATATTCATCTTAACATGATAGATTATGTGTTTAAAAGTGTTATTTTTATTAAATTTTTGAGTAATGACTATGAATAATATTGGATTAAGTAGAAAAGAGATGTTCAGATATATGGATAGATGTATAGAGCTTGCTAAAGAAACATCCAAAGACATTTGGTATCCGCATGTTGGAGCATTAGTATTATCCACTGATAGAGAAATTATTGGAGAAGGATATAAACAAAAACTCGATGATACCAGTATAGTGATGCATGCAGAAAGAGCAGCTTTGTATAAAGCAGGTAATAAAGCAAAAGGCGGGTATTTGTTTTCAGTATTAGAGCCTTGTACTAAAATAAATAAATCAACTATCTTTTCCCCATGTTCTCATTTAATAGCTGAATATGGTATTGGTGTAGTTGTATTTGGTTTAAAAGATGGTTCTAGAAAATTTAATAGAGGCAGTGGAAGCAAATATTTACAGGCACATGGTATTAAAGTTATATATTTACATGAATATACTAAAACAATTCAGAAAGATCTTTTCAAATATCTAGCAAATAAAAAAACTATAGCACAATGCCGTTCTCGTTGATAATTATAAATCGTGATTTCCACCAGTTTTCAACTGGTGGCCCAGGATGTCAAATACTTCGGCAGTAGCATGCAAGGAGAAACTTGTTTCTCCTGCACAACATGAACTCTGTTCATGTTTGTGCCATCGGTCTGCTTGAGGAAAGTAAAACTTTCCTAAGCCGCCAAATGAATCTCCAATTCATTTGTACGGTGACCGATGGTTGTGCAGAAGTCTTTGACAAAATAAAAAATAGCGGAGGATGGATTGTTGCAAAGACGCAGAGCTTCTTTGAACTCTCGAATGAGCTTTGCTCATTTGCAGATGAACCACAGGTTCAAATCTTGAAATTACTAAGAAATGTGAAAATAGCGGAGGATGGATTTGAACCATCGACCTCGAGGTTTCTTATCAAGCAATGTGTTAAAATTGCATTCAAATCGAGATCCTGCTCGTTTCGCACTTTACCCGACTATGGGCCTCGCGAGCACTCCAGGCTTTGAGAGTATTGAGATATCAGTTGTCTCAAAACTTTGCTCTACTCCGCTATATAGTGTAAAACATAACTCTTTAGCCTTTGTATTATCATAATTATGTTTTCACATATAGTAAGGTCAATGTATTATATTCTAAATAATATTGTCCATTACTATAGTAAGACTAATGTAAATGATATTCTTAAATAGGTTCTTGTACTGTTCTTGGCAATTGTCTTAGTAATTTAACCTTTTATAACATCTCTAGTTACATGGGAAACAAAGATAGAAAAATATATGTTCTTGATACCTCTGTGCTAATATATAGTCCTTTTGCTATTGGAGAATTTCTTAAAAAAGACCATCCAAATAGTGTATATATTTCTCCAAGTGTTTTATACGAGATTGATAAACTGAAAAAAGAAAAAGGATATACAGGAGATGCTGCAATGGATTTCTCACGATGGCTTGAAAAAACTATCAAAGAGAGCAAAGGAACATTTTCAGAAGGCGCTATCTATCCTCCTGGCGGAGGAAGTATAAACATAAGAAAACAGTCAGAATATAGCACACCAGAAGAACTATCAAGATCAGAATCTTTATTAGATAGCAGTGTTGACAAAGATATTATAGCACTGGCAAAACATCTAAAAGATAAAAAAAGCAATACTCCAGTTATTTTAGTTTCCAGAGATATAAACATGCGCAATGCTGCCACATGGCTTGGTATCAACGCAGAAGATTATAGAACAGATAGGGTTGATAAAGAAGATATATATACTGGTTTACGTTTAGTTGATGCAGAAATAAAACACGGAGATGATATTAACAAATTGCGTGATACAGAAAATATTTACAGAAACCAGTATTTCTACACTAAGAGTGGTGAAATATTCAGAGAAAAAAATGGAAAACTTGTCAAGATTCCTATGCCAAAGGGGTATAAAATCACTCCACTAAACATTGAACAAAGATGTGCAATGAATGCATTGCTTGATCCAGAAATACAATTGGTTACGTTATTCGGAGAAGCAGGCACTGGCAAAACATTGCTTGCATTAGATGCTGGAATCAAACAAATACTTGAAAAAGATAGCAGATATGGAAGTTATAAAAAACTATACATAGCAAGACCAATAGTTCCAATGGGAAAAGATATTGGTTATCTTCCTGGTTCAGAAGAAGAAAAACTAGAGCCATGGATGGAACCAATATTTGATAATCTTGCTTTTCTCTCAGAAGAAACCCAAAAAACCAAGTACGATGGCAAATACAATGAACAGTCTGAAGAAACAACTTCTAGGAAAAAACATAGGTCAAGAGGACAAAAACAAACTGCTCATGAAGAAAACAATGATGAAAATTCTCTTTTAGAGTTTATGAAAGCAAGAAGACTGATTGATATAAAAGCCCTTACCTATATACGCGGAAGAAGCATACCCTATCAATATATTATTATAGATGAATCCCAAAACCTAACACCCCATGAGATGAAAACAATTATAAGTCGTGCAGGAAATGGCACAAAAATAGTGCTTACAGGAGATATTAGACAAATAGACAGATATAATCTAGACATGTACACAAACGGTCTTTCACATGTTATTGGCAAGATGAAAAGAGAGCCAGGAAGCGAATGTGATAATCAAATATATGCTAACATAGGATTCATAGATGTTGTCAGAAGCCCTTTGGCAGAACTGGCCACATCACTTCTGTAATATATATAGTTATGAACAAAACTATCTAGAGTATAATATGTTTGTTCTAACTATACATGGTGAAGCAAGCTTCACCTGTAATTTGAAAATTAATTATTTTCAATTACAAGTTGAATTCTGAAAGAATTCAACATTGTACAAGAGAAACTTTGTTTCTCTATGTATGTACGAA
>JAZDMZ010000042.1:0-2241 GCA_043800495.1 Candidatus Aenigmatarchaeota archaeon | reverse complement strand
AGACTGGCTACTGTTTCCAGATTTCCTACCATGCAGAATGCTATTGTAAATATCATTGTTAGTAATATGGCAAATAATGGTGTTTTTCTAGATTTTATAATACAGCAGAATCTTTTTGGAAGTTCTTTTTCAACAGACATGCCATAGATTATTCTAGAACCAGCTACCATAATAAATAGCACTGTGTTTGCTGTTGCAAATAGAGCTATTACAGCTATTAGTAAAAAGGCATTTGAACCAAATACTGTTGCAACAACATCTGCTAGTGGTGCGTTTGATGTTCCAAGGGTTTGCCAGTCTACTACACTTACTACTGTGATTGCAACAAGTATATATAATATTGTTGATATTATTATTGAGAGAATTAGTGCGCGGGGAATTGTTTTTGTTGGCTTTTTTGTTTCTTCTCCAAGTCTTGTTATTTCTTCAAATCCAAGATAGGCAAAAAATATCAAAGCAGCTGCTGCAAATATGCTTGTAAATCCATTAGCTGGCATTGCAAAATAGTCAACTGATCCAAGATGAGGAAATCCTATGACAATGACTATGACAAGCCCTGCTAATTCAATTAGTGTAAATGCAATGGCCATTATAGCAGATTCTTTTATTCCATAGACAATAAGTCCTGATAGAAGAATTACCAGAATAATGGCAATTGGTATTATTGGCAGGTTTGTTAGTGCTGAAAAATATCCACCAAATCCTATGGCAACTGCTGCTGCTGATACAATGCTTGCTAATATTATCAATAGTCCTATTACAAATCCTATTCTTCTACCAAATGCTTTTTTAGTATATCCAAATTCCGCACTTGATTTTGGAAACATTGAGACAAGTTCTGCATAGCTTAATCCAGATAATGCTGCTAATAGTGCTGAAAGTCCAAATGCCATCCAGACAGCATTTCCTCCAATGCCAGCTGCTTTTCCAATAAGCACATAGATTCCTGCTCCTAGAATAGCTCCAATGCTACAGAATAATATTGCCCAGAATCCCAGTGTTCTCTTTAGTTTTATTTTTCTAGCGTGTTTCATTTCAAAAACCATATATGATTAAGAATTATATTGATAATTTGGGTATATATTTGTTTTTACAGATTTACTTTTGTTCAGTCATGGTACAAACCGTGTTTCCACCAGTTTCTAACTGGTGGCACAGGGTGTCGAAAACTTCGGCAGTAACATGCAAAGAGAAACAAAGTTTCTCTTGCACAACATGAACTATGTTCATGTTTGTGCCATCGGTCTGTGACCGATGGTTGTGCAGAAGTCTTTGACATAGCTTCGCTTTGCTCAGTTATGATACAAATACTCTCACTACGTTCGATTATTTTACAAATAGCCTCATTATGTTCGGTTATAATATAAATATATACCACTTATATGCAAATATGCTTGTATGGGTGTAAAGTCATTGTTGAAAATAGCTTTGTTTTCAACTCAGGTAAAAATATTTGTGGTTTTGTTGGTCATGGTATTGTTCTGTGGTATTGGTTATTCATTGATAGCTGATACAACTGATGTTTCTGTGTATAGTGGATGGAATCTAATATCTCCACCATATACTAATTTTACAATAGTAAACTCTGGCGTAGATAGTGAACCTGCTGATGCAGGTTCTTATTATAATGATTGCAATATTTCTGTCATCTATTATTATAATACAACAACTGGAAGATATACAAAGATTAGTGCATTGGAGAACATGACAGCTGGACTGGGTTATTGGGTTTATTCTAAAGATAATTGCACAATTGAGTTTAGCGGTTATGATTATGTTAATCATGATGGTACGCAGTTGAAAAAAGGCTGGAATATGCTTGGTGGCACTGAGCTGTTTAATATCAATGATTATAGAGGAGACTGTGTTTTTGGGAAAATAGCTGGATATGATGGGTTTGAAAAAAATTATTCAGTAACAAATTCTTTACAGTCTGGATATGGTTATTGGGTATATGTTAAAGCAGACTGTAAATTAGGCGAGCCAAAGCCATTGGCATATTTGTTTGTTGCTGATAAGAACTCTTTAACAGAGAATGAAAAATCATTTCTTGAACAGATGAAAACATATTCTGATCCGCAATTTGTTTCACCAGATGAGTTATAGCTCTCCAAGTAAATAATCAGGACTGCAAAGCGTCATGATTTTTTGTTTATTCTTGTAAATGTGATTGAAGAAATCACTAACAGCGTTTATCAATTCTTTTATTTTTGGAAAAAAGAAGTTTGATACAATTTCTTT
>JAZDMZ010000136.1:0-3830 GCA_043800495.1 Candidatus Aenigmatarchaeota archaeon | reverse complement strand
TCCCTTTTTACCGACTCTAGGAGTTAAGGTAGATGCAGAGCATCTCTGGGATTTTTGGTAGCCATCAACAAACTGGTATCTCTTATCTGGTTTCGCCCTTTAAATACCATTTCTGTAAAGGAACAACTAGGAGGAATTATATAAATGGAAACATAGAAAAGCTTATATATAGTGGGAAACCATTTATTACACTAATTTTCATAGCCTATAATACCAATTTTATAGCCTAGAAGTGCTGATTTCTTAGTAAGAGAGATTGCTTATTATATAAAGGTAATTTATGGAAATGTCATTGGGGTAGAAATAAAAATACTCATGTTGTATTATAGTTATGACACAGGGTTATTCAGATACATTTAGTGACAGGGAAGTATATCAATTACAAAGATTTAATGAGTTGACAAATCAGGAAGTAGTTTTGCGCCATATTTTTTATAGAATTTCTAGAATGAATGGTGCTAGTGAAATATCTCATCTTGATATAGGATGTGGTGATTTATCATTTACTAGAAAGTTTTTAGATGGATTGAATAAATACTTTTTAACGGTGTATTCTGATTGTATTGATTCATCAAATGATATGATTAAAAGAGCATCTCAATTTGATTGTGATGAAAGTAGAATAACACTCTATAATTCATCATTCGAGGATTTCGAATTTAGTAAAAAATATGATATTGTAACAGCTTTTCATAGTTGGTATGGAATTTCCATCAAATATTTGCAAAAATTTTATGATAGTATTGCAGATGGTGGTTTAGGAAGTGTTGTTCTTTCAGATAAGGATTCATGTGAATTGGAAATACAGCGTTTGGTATTTCCAGAATTGATTGATGCTGATATGGCTATGGGTTTTTTTGATAGATCAGAAATAAGATATAAATATAGTGGATCTAAAATTTCTTGTCCAGAAGATGTTTTGCTAAAAGATGGTCAATTAACTGATGATGCTCTATTGATTAGTGAGTTTTTACATCATAAACCTTTAGTAGAAGATATGAAAGATTATGTGAAATCGATTTTGAGAAAGAATACAAAAAATGGAGTGATTCATATCTCAAGCCACGGTACTGTGATTATTGAAAAATAAAATAAAACAATAATGTAATCAATAGCTAATTTCTGCTTTTGCAGAAATTAGTCATATTACAGATCTCCTGCTCTTACAGTTTTTCTCTTGTTTGATTTTGCTCTGATAATAGCTTGTTCAATTTTTCTTTGCAAAACTTTATCAAGACCTGCTGCAAAGTCTCCTGCTGTGTTCATTTTCTGTTTTTTTATCAAAGCCTTTATCTTTGATATTACAACTAAAGCCATGTTTATCACCTATTTATCATAGAACCTGTTTATTGAAAGCAGGTTTACTAGATTATGATTTGTTATATTTTACTTATTTTTTTTGTTTTTGTGTATTGTTTTTGGTTTTTCTAGTTCTTTTCTTTTAGTTGATTTTCTGGTTTTATACCAGCCAGCTATGAATAGTATGACTCCTATTGCAAATACAATAGCATATAGTATTATGAACATGTTCATTATATTCTCTACAAATCCTAGTAAAGAGTTTTGTGAAACTGGTACCATGAATTTCATTACTAGTATTATGATAAATGATAGTCCTGATACGATCATGGCAATTCCAATTGTTTTTAGTATTGAGAAGAGTTGTCTTAGTGAAACTATTATTATTGCTAATCCTGCAATAATACCTGCGATAAAGAATATTATTAATGTTTGAAGAAAACTATGCATTTTAGCAGAAACTAGGATTGTAAGATCCTGTGGGTTTTTGGTTTGCATTGCAGTGGTTAGACAATCAATAACAGAACAGTCATATTCCTTATTATAAAAAGCATCAAATAACTGACCTGAAAGATATTTTGTCATATCATCTGACTGTTGGATGTCTGCACAGTTTATATCCAGAGAAGTGTTGTCAAATGGTATGTTTAGTTTATCAGATAATAAACATTGTTGTTCTATTAGTGTTTTTAATTGATCAGGATTTCCTACGGCATTTAATTGATTTGTAGTAATGTCTGTAAAAACTGGTTTTAATGAATTATAGTTTGTTATTTCTGCAAATCCATAAGTAAATATAAGACTTATTAAACAGAGTGTTAAAATAAATCCTCCTATGGCCTTTCCTAATGTTTCTAAAAAACTCATCTAAACCCCTTATTTTCTTTTCTTTTTAGAACTTTTTTGATATTTTCTTAGTGATAGTTCTGCTGGTATTAGAAATGCTATTGCAAATATAATCAATAATGCTGTTGTTATGCTTGGTTCCATTGTGTTACTTACTGCTAATCCGGTTACAACATCATATTTTGGTCCAGCATCTACTGTTGGTAGTTGTGTATATGCTAGTGGAGCCAGTAGTGCAAAAAATGCAAGCACCATAACAAGCATGGCAACATTGTGATGACCTGAATGTGTAAATTTTACATTGAATTTTTTTGATTTTGTACTAGATTTGTGAATGTGTTTGGTGTTTCTAATTTTACTAAAATGATAAGAAATTTTGATATTCTTAAGTTTTTTTACATGATGTTTAATCTTGATATTCTTAAGTCTTTTTAGATGTTTTATGATTCTATTTACCATGATATCACTATAATTTATTGGGTTTGGTGGTTTATATAGTTCAGCCAAAGAAATGATTATACGATATATATTATTAATATAATAATATATCTTTGGCAACTATATATGAAAGCAAATTTTGGTATTTGTTTTCAATATAAAGATTTATAAGCAAAGCTGAAAAATAAGTATAGGAAATAGCTATTCTTTTTTTAAAGAATAGTCATAATATTGCGCTTGTAGTCTAACGGTAATAATGGTGTATTCACACCTGTCGCTAATAGGACCTTAGCCTTCCAACGACCCCTTTTCTTTAATAAAGAAAAGGTGTACGATATCCCAAAAGAAACATGTGAACAAATGTTCATATAATATTTTGGATGAGGAAAGCTAATGATAGGGGTTCGACTCCCCTCGGGCGCATTTTAGTTAGGTGATAAAAATGGGTAGAAATTATAAAACAGATCATTTAGGTGCGATGTGTAAACTAGATCCAGTTTCAGGAACAAGGGAATTGTATAGAGCAAATTTGGAAAGAGATGGGGATGCTGGCGGTGCTTTGTTTCACACAGTTATGGATACAGGAGCAAAATACTTGTTTGTTGCAGCAGGTTCTGCAATAACCTTTGTTATTGTATACAATTCGACTGAAGCAATAAAGAACATGTTTTGATTGTACAAACTAGAGTCAGGGGAGTTTTAATGAATGAAACGGAGGGTTTAGAAGAGTGTAAATTAGCATCTATAGAGTTTTTTGAATATTTGCTTGACAGATTAGGCAACCCACAGTATGTTAATTTTTATTTACATGGTAGTGAATTACAGGAAGTTGCTAAACGGCTTCTGGGTGATTATGGAATTAGTCCAATAAATACATATGATTTATTATCAGGAACAGAATGCTCACCATGGTATAATTTATCAGGACCAGTGGTTTATACTGGTAACAAAGAAGCTGATTTTACACCAGAAAAGTTGTTAAATATCTATAGAAGACAGAGAGAGGTTTGTAAAATTGCATTTGAACCAACCACATGCTTTTTTAGACATGAAAGTAGTGGTGATTTTGTAGGGTTGAAGAGAGTTGGATGGTCTTGTGCATCTTATGCTGTTGATTTTGATGGATTTTTTGTCAGAGCAAAAATACGATTAGATGATAAAAGTTTGCTAAATGAATTGAAAATCAAGACTGAAGAGAGTGGAGTATTGTTTGAAAGTCATTTTATTGAAGATTGTGATGATATTTC
>JAZDMZ010000116.1:0-4753 GCA_043800495.1 Candidatus Aenigmatarchaeota archaeon | reverse complement strand
GGTGTTCCCATCACAACATTTGAATTTGGAAATACCACACCTGACAAAGGAGTAAACTGTACCACAATATCTTTTAATTTTACTTCAGAGGCATTACCAGAAACACTAATCAATCCAGTGAGATTATAAAAACTATATGATAAATTTCTACCAAGACTATATACATAATCTGTAGCTGTATAAGCACTTAGATTTGTTACCACTGTACTCAATGGAGGACTAGACTGATTATCACCAACAGCACTCCTATCTCTCATTATAGTAATAGTATAATTTCTATTTCTCTCAACAGCAATAGTAGCATTTTCAACAAGACCAGTTGCACCCATGCTTGTCTTTATTGGATATGCAAGAGAATTGTCCATAACCATATAATTAAATGAAATATTAGCAACATCTGTACTATTATAAGCATATAGATATAGGGTAGCTGCTGGAACAAGATAAAATGTACTATTTTCAAGCCCCATTGTAAGAGCCTGTAATGGTAATGGTGGTAATGTAGGTCCTGTTTCTGTATAAACTCCAGCACTATCATTTGCCAACAATTTTACACTATACATACTATAAGAATTATTTATCCCAGTAACATTGAATAATCCAGATACATCTGAGGTTGTGTTTGACAAAAGAATTTCAATAGGAGGTCCATTCTGCTGTTGGGTTACTCCAAAAACAGATATGTTTACACCAGATGCATTTCCCAATGTACTATTCTTAATTCGTCCTGAAAATGAGAAATCACCAGCATCAGCAGTAACAGTGCTTACACCAATAACCATGATACCTATCATCACACAAACTAGAACAACTATTTTATTATCCATTATTTCTATTTTGTTCACATTTCATATATATAGTTTTTTCATCATCACTTTTAAAAAAATTCGCAGTAAAAAGACCTAATTAAGCAGAAATAGGCTGTAGAAAATTTTCCCTTGCAGCTTTGCTCAATTTTTGTTTGCATGCAAGACAAATTGGTTTTCCTTTTATTATATCAACAAGTCTTGTTTTCTTGCAATGAAGACACCTTGCGATAGTAAGATCCATTTTTATCACTCTTTTAAACCTAATTCTTAATTGTGAACACATAGTATATATAGTTATGGGTTAATTTTACAAATTTCATAGAAAATTTTTACAAAATCATAAAAAAAATTTAACTCTTCAGTAAATATGTTATTAAAAAGATATATACTAAAATAATCTGAGTGATATTATGCCATCAGATAGAATAAGAGAAATGAGTTTGCATCTATACCGCAATCTAACACATGATTCAAATGGAAATGATGAGATTTGCACTAAAATACATGCTAGATGAAAAAAGAAATGATATGGAAAAAACTGCAAAAGAAAAATGTATTGGTTATGAAACAGCAAGAAACGTTATATCATATCTATTAAAAAATTATGATGAAATTAAACTCTTGTAAATTCTGAACAAATAAATATATCTACCCCAATCTCACTAAATTAGAACTTAATTCCTCCTCTACGCAAGAGTTTTGCCATATCTCCTTGACGCATTTTTGACAGTCCCAACTGTTTTGACATTTTCTTTGTTTTTTGATAATTACTCAATAACTCCCTTACCTCTAGCTCACTTGTACCAGAACCCTTTGCAATTCTACTAATACGAATTTCCTTTATCATATCTGGATTTGCTCTCTCCTGAGGTGTCATTGAATCAAGCATAAATTTCCATTTTTTTGATTTTTCCTGCTGCTGATCTAACAGTTCCTTAGGTATCTTATTTCCTAGACCAAGCATCCCAGCAATACCTGAAAAACTTCCCACCTGTCCTATCCCAGCCATCTGTTCATAAAAATCATTAAGATCAAAATCAGCTTTCATTATTTTATGTGCTCTTTCTTCTAAACCAGCTGCCTTTGCCTTTTCAACAATAGTCTCAATATCAGGCATTCCCAGAAGCCTTATCACAAATTTCTTAGGATCATATATTTCCATATCATCAGGAGTTTCTCCTAGTGTAACAAATTTTATTTTTGCTCCTGTTGCATAGCATGCAGTCAGAGCACCTCCCCCTTTTGCAGTTGCATCCATCTTAGTCACAATAACATCACTTATACCCAATGCTTTGTGAAATGCATCTGCCTGCTCCTTTGCAGCCTGACCAATATCAGCTGGAATTACCAATATTCTTTCATCTGGATTAAGAACATCATTAATAGCAGTTATTTCATTTATCAACTCCTTATCAAGCGCATCTCTTCCAGAAGAATCCACTATTATAACATCAGACTTTATCTTTTTCATAACTCTTTTCAATAGACCAGCTGCGTCCCTCTCTCCTTTCTCACCATAGAACTGCACATCTACTTTTTTAGCCAACTGCTCCAGTTGTTCATAGGCAGCAGGCCTTACAGTATCACAACATACAACAGCACACCTAAGACCCTGTTTTTTATAATACTTAGCCAATCTAGACGCAGTAGTGGTTTTCCCACTTCCAAACAATCCACATAATAATATTTTCTTAGGCTTCAGTGAAATAACAGGTTTTTCATCCCCCATTATATGTGTCAATTCATCATAAACAATTTTTAGAATATGTTCCTTACGGGTCATTCCAGGAGCCATTTTTTCAAAAGCCTTTTTCTCTATGTTTTTACCAAATTCTTCCACAAGAGCAACATTAACATCTCCTGATAACAATGCTCGTTTAATCTCTTCAATAAGAGTATCCACAACCGCTTTATCAACATGCCCTGCTCTAGCTATCTTACCCAATGCTCCTTTAATTTTCTCTGATAAACTTTCAAACATATCAATCCCTATAGTCTATAGATAATAGAATCTCTACATAATTATTAAATCCTAATATCTGAACCTTTTTTCATAGTTTTTGTTGTCAAACAACAAATGAACAGTTATTATAAGTTTGTTGTTTGCAATATGGAAAACAAATTTCTATTACCAACATTTTAACTTGTTTTACCATATGATTCATCCATTCTAGAATTATTGAAACTATTTTTATCTCTTCTGCTTCTATCGAATAAAGAAGTCTCCATGCATTTGGAAGATTGTATTTCCATAAATTCTTTATACCATAATTTTTTATAAATTCTGATGGCATTAATTTCTTTGAAATCTGTGTACCACAAAATGCATTCTCTTGAATATCTCTAAATGCTCGTAGCAACCATTCATGTAATCGCTTTTCTTCATAGGAAGAATCCTTCAACCTATCAAATGTATTTTTTAGATTTTCGTCTACAAAATTTATCTCACTATTCTTTTTTCCAAACATTTTATCCCTTCCATATAAGATTTTTATTTTTCTCTCGTTTTTTTACACTCTCCGGATAAAATATCCATCCCACCTTTCCTTCAGAGTCTATTGATATTTTATTTGATTGATAAAGATACTCTAATATTAGTTAAAATGTCTGATACATCATTTTATTTGGCAAAGCCTCCCATAATCGTGTCTTATAGCTTTACTGGTAAAGATTTCGGATATCATACTACCAGTGAGCTATATGCAAACCCAGTATTATCATATCCGGATTATTTACTGGGTTTGCTATAACATATTCCCCATCATGTTCTTGTATAAAACTCTCTACCATAAGCACAGTATCCAATCTCGGATATCTCAAAATATTTTTCATATCTAGCATCTAATCACCTTTTCTGTCTCAACATAATTATGTGAAATCACCTTTATCTCCATCGATCAAAGACCAATGGCATCCAATGTAATTGGATGGTATGATTAAAGGTGTTTTACACACCACATACCACTTACATGAGCATAGCTCATGTTGTGCAGGAGAATCTATGATTCTCCTTGCATCAGTATATAGTAATGGACAATACTATTTAGAGTATGATATATTGTCCTTACTATATGTACAAGACATAAATATTATGTTATTAAGTCTAGAAAGTTATGTCTTGTACTATACTCTGCAACCGATCAGTCATAAACTGATGGTATGTCAGGTATCAATTGATATAATATATCAGTTGATATAACTAGTTAAATCTTAGAAATGACCTAAAGAATGATAGCATTTTCATTGCATTACTATTTTAATTTCAAATTATAAACATATAGTTTTTCTTTTAACTCTTCAAGACGTTTTTCGCCAAAATCTCTGAATCCTTTTAACTCATCTGCTGTATAGACTGTTACATCATTTACTGTTCGTATTCCACGTCTCTTCAAAGCATGTAATACTCTGACTGATAAACCTAGTTCTTCAATTGGCAGATTTTGCGGATCATTAGATTTTGAATACCCAATCCTAAAGTCTCGTGCTACAATATCATGGGTTTGCTCATGTATTCTAGACAAATAATTCATGCGCACTGCATCTAATTTCTCTAATTCTCTCAAAATAATATCTGTTACATCATCCGCACTGTCATAAATCCTGTTTTCTTTTATTCTCTGTATTGAATGATAAGTTTCAGGAATTCCTTCGCTCATTATTTTAAAACGCAATTTTCTTAATGCCTTTGCCTCAATTTCTCTTGCCCTTTCTCTAGAAACCTTTTTTATATCACCAACTTCTTGCAATGTATATATTTTATTATCAATGAATCCAAATCTTAATTCTATTATACATTTCTCTTTTTCAGTGAAATTGATAATAGACAAATAATCTCTAACACCATTGCAAACTTCTTCCATTGCTGCAAAATCCTGCTTCATTAATTTCATTACATTTTCCTTAGTCTCTCTTATATACTCACCAAGACTCTTGCTGTTCAATAT
>JAZDMZ010000072.1:0-5635 GCA_043800495.1 Candidatus Aenigmatarchaeota archaeon | reverse complement strand
ATTTTTTGGAAATAGCTAAATCACTTCGCAGTTTAGTGTTTTTACCAATAGCTTCACGTTGTTCAGATATTTTATCAATAGCTGAATCCTTACAGGATTCAGTCATGTTATCTATCATATTTTTATACTTTTTTGCAAATGGTAGACAGTATAGGGATTCTATTAGTAGAATATCTGATTCTGGTATTGTGTTTATATCAAAAAACCCAAATCCTTTTGGAGTTTTTACAGATGCCTGTGATACTGACAGTGCCCATTGTTCTAAAGATTTGTGCGGGCTAAATGGTGCATCTGGATATAGGAAGGTTGTTTTCATTATTTCACCAATAGCTAAATCTTCTATCTATTGAAGATCTAGTCATAATAGTTGTTTCCTTTAGAAAAGAGTCATAATAAAGGATAAAAATGGCTAAAAGAGGGGTTTTAATATATTTTAGTCCAATTCATTTCAGTGATTGTATGGCAGAACGGGTATTTGTAACAGGTATAACAGGTTTTGTTGGAAGTCATCTTGCTAAGATGCTTTTGGATAGGGGATATGAAGTTGTTGGTCTTACAAGGGATTTTAACAAGAACAAAGGGTTGTATAGGCTTGGTATTGATGAAAAGGTTATACTTGTAAACGGTGATCTTTGTGATAAGGATTTGATAAAACGGGTGTTATCACAATATAATGTTAAGAAAGTGTTTCATCTGGCTGCTGTTAGTATTGTTAGCACTGCTTTAAAATCACCTGCAGATACTTTTAAAACAAATTGCTATGGAACTGCTTGCTTGCTAGAGGCTTGTAGAGATATTGGTGTAAATGCTATTCTTGTGGCAAGTACTGATAAGGTATATGGAGAGGGTATGAATAGAAAAGAAGATGAATCATTGAATGCAGAGGGTATGTATGAGTGTTCAAAGGCTAGTTCAGAAAAAGTAGTAAAATCATTCTTACATTGCTATAAAATGCCTATTGTTGTCTCAAGAGCTTGTAATATTTATGGAGAATTTGATGTAAATAGCAGGATTGTTCCTAATACAGTGCGAGCAATGCTTTCAGACGAATCTCCAAAAATATTTAAAAATGATGATTCTTTGAGAGAATATATCTATGTAGAAGATGTCTGTGATGCACTGGTTCTATTGGCTGAACATATTGACAAGACAAAAGGACAGGTTTTTAATATTGGTACTGGTGATGTTGTTGGACAAGAGGAAATAATAAAAAGAATGATAAAAGCATCTGGAAAAAGTGTAAAAGCAGAGTATATTGATAAGCCAGTTCTTGTTGAAATACACCAGCAAAGTCTTGATAGTAGTAAGATAGTAAAAGAATTTGGCTGGAAACCAAAACATTCTTTGGATCAGGGATTGAAGAAAACTTGGGATGCTGAGCAGTCAAATAGCTAAACTTTTTTCAAGAGTTTAGTTGATTATAAGTGATAATTTTTCAGAATGAATAAAGTTCTTCTGATTTTACCAATTGAATATAATAAAGTTGATAAAATGGCAACATCGCACAGAATAATGGGTTCATTTTTTGAAAAATTGTTGAAAGAAATGAAAAAAGGACCTGATATTAGATATAGATTGTATAGAATGAAATGGAATCTGGCTGGAAAAAATCATATTAAATTTGGATTTCCTATTCACATTGATATTGAAACAAGTTCTTATTGTAATTTAAGATGCAGAATGTGTCCACAGAGTTTTGCTCCAAAAAGTGTTGACAGGGGTTATATGGAATGGAAATTGTTTAAGAAAATAATTGATGAAGGAGCAAAGCATGGGTTGTGTTCTGTTAAATTGAATTGGAGAGGAGAGCCTCTGTTGCATAGTCAGCTGCCACATATGGTTGAATATGCAAAAAAGAATGGTGTTGTTGAGGTTATGATAAATACAAATGGACAGTTGTTGACAAAGGACATGAGCAGAAAATTGATAATGGCTGGTATTGACAAAATAATAATTTCTTTTGATGGAATGAATAAGAAAACTTATGAATATCTTAGACAGGGTGCTAGCTATGATAAGCTTGTTAAAAATATAGATGATTTGCTTGGTTTGAAAAAAGAGTTGGGTGTTAAAAAACCATATATTAGAATCCAGACACTTAGAATGAAAGAAACTAGTAAAGAAGTAAATGACTATGTTAATTTTTGGAAATCTGGAGTAGATGATGTTGCTGTAAATGAATATTCAAATAGAGGAGAAAAAGTTAAGCGAGAGATAGGTGACTATGAGGTTGTTGGACGATGTCCTTGTCCACAGATATGGCAGAGAATGATGATTGCATGGAATGGTGAAGTGATGATATGTTGTGGTGACTGGTATAAAAAATTGTGTGTTGGAAATGCAAGTAAGTCATCTTTGAAAGAGTTGTGGGATGGTAAAAAATGGCAGCATATAAGAGAGATGCATAGGCAGAGAAGATTGTCAGAAATTCCTGGTTGTGATGTATGTCAATTACAGGAATCATATGATTTGAAAAAGGTCAAATAAATGATTTTGTTTTAAAAACAGTTAAAATATTAATAGCTATTTTACAAGTAGAATAGTCAAAATAGCTATTCCTTTTCAAGGAATAGTCGTATGATAAATAAAATATGTGATATTATGAAAATAGGAAACAGGGAAATTGGGAAAGGAGGAACATTTATTATTGCAGAAGTAGCTCATGCTCATGAGGGAGATGCTTCTAAAATGATGATGATTATCAAAGGTGCTGGAGAATCAGGAGCAGATGCTATAAAATTTCAAAAAGTTGTTGCAGATGAGCTTGTGGTTGAAAATGATCCAAGACATGCTAATTTTAAGAAAATGGAGTTTTCTGAAACCCAATGGAAAGAATTTTTTGATTATGCCAGAAGTTTTGGACTGCTGATTTTAGGAGAGGCTTTTGATGAATTAAGTGCTGATTTTTTCGAAATCCTTGGAGTAGATGGATATAAGATACATTCAACAGATGTGTCAAATCCTAGTATGCTTGAAAAAATTGCTGAAAAGGACAAGCCTATTATGTTGGCAACAGGGGGAACAACAATGGAAGAGATAGATGGTGCAATAAATATTATCAAAATGTTTAGGAAAATAGCTGATAAATCACAAATAGCTAAATCTTCTAACAAAGATTTAGATATAATACTGGTTCATGGTTATCAGAATTTTCCTACAAAGATAGATGATAGTCACTTGACTATGATTGGATTTTTAAAAGAGAGATTTGGATTAATGGTTGGCTATCATGATCATATTGATGCAGATAGCTCAATAGCGTTAATTCTACCAATATTTGCAATAGGAATGGGTGCTGTTGTTATTGACAAACATATAACCCATGATAGAGCTGAGAAAGGAATTGATCATGAATCGTCATTGAATCCAGATGAGTTTAGAGAGATGGTTATGTTGATTAGGGAATGTGAAAAGGCAGTAGGAAATATTAGAAAAGAGATGTCTGCTGATGAGATAAATTATAGAAAAAAGTTTAAGAAGAATATTGTTGTTAGGGATGGTGTGAGAAAAGGACAGGTCATTGACAAAGATGATTTGGCTTTTAAAAGATCTGAGCCAGGATTGCGTCCAATGGATGCTAAAAAGATAGTTGGGAAAAAGGCGAAAAGAGACATGGAAAAGGACCATGTTATAAAATTAGAAGATTGTGAATGATGTAATGCATATAAAGATTGTGAATATGTGATTTACTATGGTTGGTGAAGAAAGAGTTCGAGCAAGTGATGCACAAACAAGAGAAGTTGTTGCTATTCTGAAAAGACATGGAATAAATGAATATGATCCAACAACTATTGAATATGCAAAAGGAAGAAAAAGAAATGTTTATTTTGTACCAAGTGATAAAGGTACATTGGTTGTTAAAACCTGGTTAAAGGGGATTGGAAATTATTTTTTTGATGAGCTATCAGGAGTAAGGGATGTGTATATTCTAGGACAGATGGAAAAAACAGGTCTTTCTGTTTTTCCAAAGGTTTATGGATTATCAGAAGATGCAAATGAGGCTGGTAAAGGATATATTATTGTTTCTGAATTAGAAGGTCAGTCATATGGCAGTCTGCGAGAATCTATGACAAAAGAAGATGTTGAACAGGTTATAGGTGATCTTGGTGCTATCATTGTAAAGGTTCATAATACACAAATGGATTTTCCTTTTGATTATTTTGGTGATATTGGAGTTGGTAGAATTGAAAATCTTGTTAATGGAATGGGAGAACGAATGAAGTATTTGATAGAAAGAAAGTTGTCAGATGATATTGTAGGACAATATTTGTCAGATGAGACTATTGGGGTAATAGAAGAAATAATTGGTGACACTGCAGAAGTTCCCTTTTATGATATAAACAATAGAAGACCAAATATTGTGTTGTATGATTTGCACACAAATAATATATTAGTTGATAAGAAAAATGGTGTCTGGAGAGTTACTGGAATTCCTGATATATCAATGCCACAATTAGCTGATGCTGGTCTAGAAATTACTCCTTTAAACATGACAGCATTTAATAGTCCATATGGAAGATATCATTCTTATGATGCTTTTTTGATATCTTATATTAGAAGTGGTGAATGGTCTGATTCAATGTCAGAACCAGCTCGTCAAGAAGTGTATACAATAATGCATCTATTATCTGCGATAAAATTATATCATGGTAATCAGGATGGAATAAGGAATAACTGGAGCCAGTATTCTGCACATGCTATATTAGTTTTATTAGATGGCGGAACTTTGGAAGATGCTGAAATGGATAATGGATTTAAGCTGTTTACAACAATACCGGTGTAATGATGAAAACAATAATATTATTGGCAGCTAGGATGAAGTCTACGAGATTGCCTGGAAAACAATTGGTTATGGTAGAGGATCAGACTATTACAGAGCATTTGATTGACAGACTTAAATTGTGTAAAAAAGGAGAGCTTATTCTTTGTACGTCAATCAATAAACAGGATGATCCTTTGATAGAAGTTGCTAAGAAAAAAGGAATAAAGTGGTTTAGAGGAAGTGAGGAAAATATAATTGATAGATTTCTTAGATGTGCTGAACAGGAGGGAGCTGATATTGTGGTGAGAACTACGGGAGATAATATTTTCACAGATCCGTTTCTTATTGACAGGGCCATAGAATATCATATTGCTAAAAAAGCTGATTATACTATTGTAGATGGTTCTCCTGATCTAAAGGCAGAGGTTATTTCTATAAATGCTCTGAGAAAATTAGAAGAGATTGCAATAAATCCTGAAAAAAGTGAATATCTCACATTATATTTTAGGGTTCCAGGTCTTTTCAAAACAGAATCAATGATGGTTGGGCCTGGACTGAGGAGAAGTTATAGATTGACTGTAGATGAACAGGGAGATTTGGATCTTGTAAAGGAGATATTTAAAAAATTGTATAAAAAAGGCCAGTATATGAAAAGTGAGGATATTATAAGATTTTTAGATAGTCATAGAGAGCTATTGGAATTGAATAAAAAAGCAATTGTTAGAGATGTTTCTTACAAGGTCATTGAAAAAGATGGTAAGAGAATGGTTGAAATTGTTGATAGGAGCTAATTTCTTAGAAAAATCCCAAAACCATGCACATTTAAATATTACCTTGAACACAGTACCTACGCAAGTGAGTAGTGTAATCAAA
>JAZDMZ010000061.1:0-2890 GCA_043800495.1 Candidatus Aenigmatarchaeota archaeon | reverse complement strand
ACTCAGCTGGAATAATATCCAAAACCTCTGTGAGTATATTATCATTTATCTTTTTGGCAGACCAGCCTCGTTTTTTCAGTCTTTTCTTGAGAACAAATGGATCACATCTCAATATTATAACTAAACAACATGAAGCTATTTGTATTATAAATGAATTACTATTCAATTCAGTTATTTATCACTTCTGATAGAATTTATCTAATCTTTGCAAAAATCATCCAGTATATAGTTATCTGGATTATAAACCAATAAATCCATTAGCTCACTGGTCGTATATTGACAACCAGGACAACCCGCTAACTGATGTCTCAACAAAGTTTCCTGAAATATTTTGTTAATATCAATATACTGACCCCTCCTCATTCTATCAGCCAGAATATCTGCAAATGCTTCACTCATAAGGGAACTCTCCCCTTCAACACCAGTGTCACCAAACACACTTGCATCAGCCCATCCACATGGGTTTATTGCATCTGCTGATGACACAACAGAGACACTTTTAATATTATTTGTTTTGAAATAATTTACCCATATGCCAGAAAAACAGGAATCAATCACAATTACAACATATTTTGCTTTTGATTTTTGAATACACCCTAAAACATCCTCAGGTTTTATAATGTTACCTTTTTTATCCGCTGTAAGTGATCCAGTAGGATTACCATGAGCTTTTACAATAAAAATTACAACATCATCAGATTCTGCAGCTTCAAACTCTTTGCATATATCATCAACATACTTCGATTTTCTGTCAGTAACAGGACATTTTAATAATCCCTCAGCAAAAATCAAAGAAAAATCAACTGGAGTTTTTTTACACTTACTAATTTTACCACCAGAGTTTTGTACACTTTTCTTTATATTATAATAAGTACTACCTTCAACTCCAGCAAAACCAATAACTATCAACCCTCCTCCATTATCTTCACATGGCTTGCATACAGGCTTATCACTATCCATATGACATCTTTCACGATATTTGCATCTATCTGTGAATGCACACACTCCAGATGGATCACAACGCCAGCCAATAGTCATTTTATCAATACATTTATCAACACGAGGTGGAAGATCTGCTTTTACAATACCTAAATTCAATGACAATAATAAAACTACAACTACTAATGTAACACATGCAATAACTCCCAGAGATTTCATAATAACTATTAGATTATGTTATATAAATAATATAAGAAACCTACGGTTTCTTATGATCTTCCCTTTTGATCGCTCGCTCAACCCTATGATAGGAAATTCACAAGAGACTTCTGTGTATCATCAATTACCTTCACTTCATGATGTTTTGCTTGGTTCTCTATATACCTATCCACAGATTCCTTGTCCTTGCCAAACGATTCATGGTATTCATATCCTGACCAGAACTCATTTCTTGGATATCGTTTTCTGAAATTTGGTTTCTTTGTGAAAATATTCTGTGCTGAATGACTCTTTAACATTCCGATCGTATCTTGCACAGAATATTTTTTTGGCACATCAACAGTTATGTGCAGATGAGTTCCACCATATCCAAGTTTTCCAATCTTGAACCCAAAATTTTCTAGTTCACCAAGTCCTTCGGTGCATGCATCAATTGTACTCTGCTTCCCAAACACATTGAATCTGTATTTTGAAACAAGCACAACCACTATCCAATTGTTTCTGGTGTCCTGTCGTCCTGTGATAAATCTTTTAGAGCTTACGCTACCAAATTCTTTCATAGAGATTCCTCGCAGTGCGCTACTAAACGTTCTAAGTTTCTTAGAACAGTGCACTGCGAATTATATTTGTTATAGAAAAAATATAGCGTCGCTAGAGAGCGACATTATTATCAGCAATTCCTCTGCTGGTCCTTCGGACACAGCAGTATCCTTGCTCCTGAATAAATTAGACACCAGAGACGGCTTCATCCTAAAAACCAGTTTTTAAATAGATGAAGCCAATTCTTTCTGAATCCTATTATCAGAATTTTATTTATTTCTGAAGAATTCTTGCAAAAAATCCAGTGATAAATACATGGATTTTTCAAATCATTGCCAAAAATTATTTTTAGATATAGCTTTATCTAACAAGATCAGCCACACCCCGATAAAAATCTGATCATTTGCATATTTTCCATCTATCAATTTTTAATTCGTTTGCCCTCAAATTGTACAGCCACTCCTTGATATTGTAACAAACTGTTTTGAGAAACAGTTCTTTGTGCTGAATTCTTTTCTTAATGCTTAACAGGATTTTTCCAAATCTTTTCTTTATTGATGCAAATACAGATTCTACAAAACTTCTGATATGGTATATTGCTAAGAATGCTAGTTCATCATTCTTGTAGGATCTTACCATAATTTTGTATTTACCAGATCCTTTGGATCTGGTTATTGCATCTTTTCTTGGACGGAAATAAGTTTTTGCGTTTGTTGCATTGCAAACCTTTCTATTTGCATATGCGCCATCGCCAGTTGCTATCTGTATATCTGTTCATTCTGCCAACATTTTTTGTCCTTTTGGACTATCGTGCGCATATGCTTTTGATATTCTCACAGACAATATCTGTCCTGTATCCACATCAACAAGTATATGGAGTTTTATGCAATCTTTTCTCTTGTTTTTTCGTTGTATCCTAATGTCGTACCAGACACTGCTGTTTCTTTGAGAAAATCCGCTGCTGTCTACAGCAGTTCTTCGTTTGTTTTCTGTTTTTTGGATTGTTCTTCGCAGAACTCGTCTGAGATATTTCATTGAAACTTTTTGCATTCCTTCCCAGATAACAGAATGTGTTAACACTCTGTCATATCCTGTAATTTCTTTTATTGTTTTCTGCATTGCTTTGAATTCAGCTTCTGTTGAATCGTAACTTAGAAGAAACGCAACCTTTAAGATGATTGCAAACACAATC